>JAFDEE010000078.1 GCA_019310525.1 Deltaproteobacteria bacterium
TTCAGGCTTTCAAGAGCATATAGATACCATTTGGTCATCTTGGAATCAACCGCCACCCCTGCCTGCCGCAAGGGCAGTCAGACAGGCGCTCTACCAGCTGAGCTACCGGGGAATGAAAACCATGGCGTTCGGTGCACGAAAAGTCGTCCTTCTTTAAGGACCTGGAAAAAGCTTTATCTGCAAGGCCCGCTCTTTAGGGTTCTTTCCGGCACCGCAGTAAAAACAATCTATCTCAGACGGAAAAGATTGTCTAACAAAATAATCCGGACAGGTCAACAATATTTTCCCACCCCCCGGAAAAGGGAAAGGGGGTCAAGGTCCTTGCAGCACAAGGGGCTCCCGGGAGAGGGAGGTACGGGTGATCCCCTTGACAGGGCCCGGGATTCACTCTATTGTCGAGATATCTGCGTTTCCACTCCGGTCACATTTCGCTTTCAGGAATACACAAAATGAAACAGGTTATCCTGGGAACCGCGGGTCATATCGACCACGGGAAGACGACCCTCGTAAAGGCCCTCACGGGCATCGACACGGATCGGCTCAAGGAGGAAAAGGAAAGGGGCATCACCATCGAGCTGGGTTTCGCCCACCTGGAACTGCCCGGAGGCCGGTTGATCGGCATCGTGGACGTACCCGGGCACGAAAAATTCGTCAAGAACATGGTGGCGGGGGCCACGGGGATCGATATCGTGGCGCTCGTCATTGCGGCGGACGAGGGCGTCATGCCCCAGACCCGGGAGCACCTGGAGATCTGCCAGCTCCTGGATATCCGGCACGGCCTGGTGGTCCTGACCAAAATCGATATGGTTGATGAGGAGTGGCTCGAACTCGTAAAGGAAGACCTCAGGGAATTCCTTGCGGGCTCCTTTCTTTCCGATGCACCCGTGGTGGAAGTCTCCGCCGTTACAGGAGAAGGCATCCCCGAGTTGCTGGAGACCCTGGACTCCCTGGTCAAGACCATTCCTCAAAGGGAGCCCGGCCTCTTCTTCCGCCTGCCCATCGACCGCGTCTTCGTGATGAAGGGCTTCGGCACTGTGGTGACCGGGACCACCATCTCCGGCGAGATCCACACCGGGGACGAGGTGACAGTTTACCCCAAGGGCATAATCGCCAGGATCCGGGGCATCCAGGTCCACAACCGTGAGGTCGAGGAGTCACGGGCCGGCCTCCGAACGGCCATCAATCTCCAGGGCGTCGAGAAGGCCGAACTCCGGAGGGGAGATATCGTCGCGACCAGGGATTCCCTCAAAACAACGTTCATGGCCGACGTGGTACTGGATCTCCTACCCAGTGCCCCCAGGATCTTGAAAAACCGGGCCAGGGTCCGTTTTCACACGGGAACATCTGAGATCATCTCCACAGTGGTACTCCTGGATAGGGAGGAACTCAAGCCGGGGGAACGGTGTTTCGCCCAGATCCGCATGGAGGAGCCCACGGCTCTCCTTCCCCACGACCGTTTCGTCTTGAGGAGTTATTCCCCCGTCCGGGCCATTGGGGGCGGGAAAATCCTCCATGCCCTCCCCAGGAAAAAGAAGCGCTTTTCAGGTGCCGTCCTCAAAGAACTGGAGATCCTGGACCGGGGCGATCTCGGGGAGGTGACGGAGCAATTCGTGCGGGAGGCAGGTTTCAGGGGTCTTGAACAAAAGGATTTGCCCTTTCTCACCAACGGGAGCCGAAACAAGCTGAGCGCAGCCCTTAATGCCTTGATGGCGCGGAAAAAGGTTCTCCAATACGACAGGGAAAAGGGGGTCCTCATCCATGCCGATTTCCTGGAAAGGGCCAGGAAAGAGATCCTGGAGACCCTGAAAAACTATCATCGGGACAACCCGCTGAAGATCGGCCTCCTGACTGAAGAACTGCGATCGAGAACCGTGGGTTCCCGGAACCCTAAACTGTTTAACTATATTCTCGGCCAATTGATCGGGGAGGGGATCCTTGTCCAGGAAAAGGAACTCGTGCGTCTCAAGGAACATCGGGTCACCCTTGCCCGGGACCAGGAAAAGGCCCGCGCGGAAATAGAGAAGACCTACCTCGAGGCCGGGCTCACGCCCCCTTACTTCAAGGAATTGAAGGAAAAGTTCCCGGGGGGCTCGGCAAACGATGTGCTCGGCGTCATGCTCGAAGAAGGTACCCTAGTGAAGGTCAAGGAAGACCTCTACTTTCACCGGCAGGCTCTCGAGGAGCTGGAAAAGAGGCTGGTCGCCTACCTCAGGGAGAACGGGGAAATCGATACCCCCCGGTTCAAGGAGATGACCAACGCCTCTCGCAAATACACCATCCCCTTGCTCGAATACTTCGACCGCACCCAGGTGACGGTGAGAGTAAGGGACAGCCGGGTCCTGAGGAAGAAATAGCCGGTTTCCACCATGGGGGGACCCGGCTCCACGGGAAGGGGAGGGCGCGGAGACGAAAACGATCATCCCGAATCTTGCCTCCGCCCTGGGATTGGGCCGGAGGGAACATCTGGCCCTGGTGGGGGCCGGGGGGAAGACCTCCCTGCTTTTCGGCCTCGCCCGGGAATTGAGCCGAAAAGGGGGCCGGGTGCTTGTCACCTGCACGACCAAGATGCGTTACAGCGAGGCCCGAATGGCCCGCCGGGTCCTCTTCACCCGGGAGGATGCCTCCTGGCGGACTCGTCTCGAAGAATCACTGCGCGAAACCGGGCCCGTTTTCCTGGCCGAAACACTCCTGGAAACGGGGAAGGTGCAGGGCATCTCCCCACTCCTGGCAGAAGAGCTTTACGCTTCGGGGATCGCGGACTACCTCCTCGTTGAAGCGGACGGAGCGGCGGGACACCCCCTTAAGGCCCCGGCGGACCACGAGCCGGTCATTCCCGGAGGAGTGAGCGCCGTGATAGCCCTGATGGGCCTTGAGGCACTGGGACGTCCCTTTTCCCCGGAGACGGTCTTCAGGGCGGCCCGTTTCAGGGATATCACGGGCTGCGAACCGGACCGGCCCCTTACTCCCCGGATACTGGCCCGAGTCGTCAATCACCCTTTCGGCCTTTTCAAGGGCGCAGCCGCCTCGGCCCGGAAGATCGTTTTTCTGAACAAGGTGGATTTGCTCCGGAGGGAAGAAAAGGCCGAAGAGCTTGGACGCTTGATTCTCCGGGAGTCAGGGGGAACCCTATCCCGGGTCGTTGTCGGTTCGCTCCGGGCGGGACGGTACTACGTTATAGAGGAATGATATGGAGCATATCTATTTCAAGGTGGTCGAACACCTGGAAGCGGGTCGGGTTTCCGTCCTTGCAACCCTGGTGAGGCTTCGGGGGTCCGCCCCCCGGGGAATCGGGACCCAGTGCCTCGTCCTGGAAGACGGGAGCCTGGAAGGGACCATCGGTGGAGGCCTCCTGGAGGCCCGGGTCCTCCAGGAGGCCTCGAAGGTCATAGCGACCCGCAGCCCCCTTCGTCTGGCCTTCGTGCTCCAGGGAAAGGACGTGGCGCAAAGCGGCATGATCTGCGGCGGAGAGGCGGATGTCTTCCTGGAGCCCCTTCAGCCCGGGAATGCACAAACCCTCGCCGTATTCAGGCGCGCGGTGGAGGTTCTGGATGAGGGTGGCTCCGGGCTCATGGCCCTCCTCCTCGACGAGAGGGGATGGGAGAGTGGGGCACACCCCAGAATGTTCCTGGAAGCGAACGGCCGGATAACAGGTTCCTTCCCGGGCTTTGAAGACCTCGCAAAGCGCTGCACCGATGCGGCATTCGGCCTCTTCGAGAAAGGCCGGGCGGGGATTTTGTCCCTCGAGGACCGGGAGGGACAAAAGGCGGAGGTCTTCCTGGAACCCCTCCGCTTCGCCCCCTCGCTTTACGTCTTTGGGGGAGGACATGTGGCCCGGCAGCTCGTACCCCTCGCCGCAAAGGTGGGTTTCCGGGTCATGGTAGTGGACGACCGGCCGGATTTCACTGATCCCCTGGACTTTCCCGGGGTCTGCGATACCCGGTGCCTGCCCTTCGAGGGTGCACTGGAAAAACTCGAGGTGGGAAACGGTGACTACGTGGTAATCGTCACCCGGGGGCATCTTCATGACAAGAGGGTCCTCGAACAGACCCTCAAAACCCCCGCGGCTTATATCGGCATGATCGGAAGCCGCCGAAAGGTGAGCCTCATCTTCGACAAGTTGCGGGAAGAAGGGTTCGGGGAGGCGGACATCAAAAGGGTGCACGCCCCCATCGGGCTCGATATCGGTGCGGAAACGCCGGAAGAGATAGCCGTCAGCATCGTGGCCGAGCTGATCAAGGTCAGGGCCGGTCTCAGGGAGGCAGAAAATGGATGAAGATTACGGGAGCTGGCTGCGGGAAAAATTGGGAGAGAAAACAGTACAGGCCTTGAAGGGGCATGGCTTCGACGCCCATCTCGTTCAAGGGATCCCGGAGGCCAGGGAGCGGATCCTGGGGATGATCTCAGGGTTTAACTCATTCGGCTTCGCCGGGTCCCACACCACACGGTCCCTTGGAATACTGGAAGTATTGAGGGAACAAGGCAAGGAGGTCTTCGACCACTGGCGGGAAGGGCTCTCCAGCGAGGAAGACCTCCGGATCCGCATGGAACAAGGGCGGTGTGACTGCTTTTTCACCAGCGCCAACGGCATATCGGCCACCGGGGAGATCGTCAACGTGGACGGTGTGGGAAATCGGACAAACGCCATGACCTTCGGCCCCCGGAAGGTAATCATCGTGGCGGGGATGAACAAGGTGAGACAGGACCTGGATGGGGCCCTGCGGAGGGTCCGCGAAGTGGCCGGACCCATGCGGGCAAGGAGCCTGGGGTTTGCCACACCATGTGCCGAGACCGGGATCTGCACTGACTGTAACGCACCCCAGAGGATCTGCCGGGTGACGACCATCCTCCATCGAAAACCCATGTTCACGGACATCTCCGTCATCCTGATAAACGAGTCCCTGGGTTTTTAGACCCGGGAAAAGGGACCCTGAGAACCTGTGTGACAAATCCTTTCCCGCCCGAACCCGGGGAACTTGAAAGGAGGGAGCATCTTCATGGAGCTTTACCTGATGCAACATGGAATGGCCCTTGACAAGGAAAAGGACCCCGCCGAGCACCTCAGCGAGGAAGGACGCTTGCGGATCCAGGTGAGCGCCAGGGCGATGAATCGGTTGGGCATCCGCCCGGACCTGATCCTTGCCAGCCCAAAGGAACGATCCAGGGAAACCGCAACGATCGTGGCCCGGGAACTGGATCTTCCATCCGACCGAATCATCGAAACGGAGAAGGTCAAGGCCATGACGCCACCCGAGGAGACCCTCTCCTTTCTCGAGAAATACGGAGACCGGCAGGCTGTTCTCATCACCGGTCACCTGCCTTCTCTGGCCAGGATCGCTTCGCGCCTGATTTCAGGTGGTGATGAAGTCTCCATTCGTATTGAAAACGGGGGAATTCTTCGGATCGACGTGGAAACCCCATGGTCCGGCACCCTTCACTGGTATCTTCCGCCTTTGCTCCTTGAGCGGATCTCCCGGAAATGAAAAGTTGACCGCCGGACTGAAATCAACCTGGACGCGCGGGCCCGGGAGCGGTCTTTCTCCCCTTTCAAGCACAGCGCCCCTCTTGCGAACGAAGACAATGGTCAAAAAAATCTTTCCCGTGCTGGGCCTTGCCATCTTCTCCTCCATGCTCGGTGTGGGAATCGTAGCTCCTTTACTCCCCCTCTACGCCGAGAGGATGGGGGCGAGCGCAACATGGATCGGCTTGATATTCGCCGGTTTTTCCATCTCCCGGGCAATCATGATGCCTGTTGCGGGAAGGCTCTCGGACCGCTTCGGACGGAAGCTTTTTCTGGGTTTCGGGCTCCTGGTCTACGCCCTGATCTCACTGGCCTATATCCAGGCGAACGACGTCTTTCACTTGACCCTGGTCCGTCTCATTCAAGGCTTTGCGGCGGGAATGGTGATTCCCATCGCCCAGGCTTACGTGGGCGACATCTCCCCGGAGGCCGAAGAGGGGACCTGGCAGGGCTATTTCAATGCGGCCTTCTTTTGCGGGTTTGGTTTTGGTCCTCTCATGGGCGGTGCCCTTACGGATCATTTCGGGATGAACGTGGCCTTCTTGAGTATGGGAGGCCTGAACCTCCTGGGCTTTTTCCTGGTGCTCTTCTTCCTGCCGGAAAGCGTGAAGAAGAACCCGGGCAACCCCTCGAGGCGGCCCTCCTTCAGGAAAATCGCCGCCGCTCCCGCGATCAGAGGCCTCCTTGGCTTCCGGATGGCCTTCTCCATGGGGAGGGGCACCTTTGCCGGATTTCTACCCGTGTTCGCCGACCTCCATCTGGGGCTCTCGCCCACCCGCGTCGGGATATTGATTGCGGTGAACATCCTGGCCATGTCCTTGCTCCAGCCTGTCGGAGGGCACCTCGCCGACCGGTTGAAACGCCGCCTGCTGGTCTTCGCAGGGAGCCTGTTCACCATCGCCTTTCTTGCCCTGATCCCCTCGAGTTCCAGCTTTTGGGAACTGTTGGGGATATGCGCCCTCGGAAGCCTTGGAGGCGGGGTTTCCTTTCCGGCCGCCTCCGCAATGATCGTCGAGGAAGGCCGGAGATTCGGAATGGGGTCCGTGATGTCTCTCTACGGGATGGTCTTCAGCATTGGAATGGCCGCAGGGCCCTTATTGGGTGGAACCATCGCCGACGCCCTGGACATCCGGGCGGTTTTTTACTTCGGGGCGAGCATGGGGGTCCTGGGAACGGGTTTCTTCCTATGGAACACGGTGGAGCATTGACACCCGGGGTATCGGCGGACTATATCGAATCATCCTCCTTGCCGAGAGGTGTGAAGGATGCGCAGGGCCCCCCAGGCCCCTGACTTCGGCCGGTTGCCAACGGCAAGGAAAACGTCTGACCTCTTAAGAGAAAAAACCGAAAGGAAACGCCACGTGAAACGACTGAGCATGCTTTCCATTGCAGGCAGGGATAAGACCGGGGAGGTCATAGAGGTAGCCTTGGGGAGGCGGGCCGCCGACCTCGCCCTGGTGGGCGGCACCCTTCTCAATGTTTACACGGGTGAGCTTCTGGAAGGACGCACCCTGCTGATCAAGGGAGAATGGATCGCCCACGTGGGAACCCCCCCGGAGGGGGCCATGGGCTCTGGAACCAATGTCATCGACCTGGAAGGCAAGATCATCATTCCGGGTCTCATAGACGGCCACACCCATCTCTCGGACCAGCTCTGTTGCCCGGCGGAGTTCCTGCGCCACGCCATGAAAGGCGGCACCACCACCATTATCACAGAGACTATCGAACCCTATCCCGTTTGTGGAATCGGGGGGGTCCTGGATTTTCTCGCGTCCCTGGCCGATCAGCCTATCAAGATCTTTGCGACCGCGCCGGCCATGGCCTCCACGAGCCCCAGGTCTCACGGGATCCGGCAGGAAGACCTCGACATCTTGCTCCGGCGGGAAGACATCCTGGGTCTCGGAGAGGCCTACTGGCAGTCTGTGATCCAAGACCCTGAGACCTTCCTGCCTAGGTTCGAGGAAGCACTCCTTTCGGGCAGGCTGCTGGAGGGGCATACGGCAGGGGCGAAAAACGGTCCGCTCTCCGCCTACGTCGCCTGTGGCATCTCATCCTGCCACGAACCCATAACGGCCGAAGAGGCCCTGGAGCGCCTGAGGTTCGGCCTTTACGTGATGGTCCGTGAAGGCAGTATCCGAAGGGACCTCCGGGCGATCTCCTCCCTGAAGGATGCCGGCGTTGATCTTGGAAGGGTGCTCCTGGTGACCGACGGGGTGGGGCCCCTGGACCTCCTTGAATCCGGTTACATGGAAGCCGTGGTTCAAAAGGCCATTGATTGCGGCATCAATCCCATCCGGGCGATCCAAATGGCCACGATTCATCCGGCCGCATATTTTCATCTGGACGGTCTTATTGGAGGAATAGCCCCCGGGCGACAGGCGGATCTCGTGGTCATTCCGGCATTGGAAAGAATCAAAGCCGAGATGGTGATCAGCCGCGGCAGGATCATAGGGAGGGAGGGCCGTCTTCTCGCACCCCCCAGGAGTCATGCTTTTTCCAAAGAAAGCCTGAACAGCATCCATCTCTCCCGAAGGCTCCAGCCCCAGGACTTTCGCATAGATGTTCAGCGCAAAGGGGTCAAACGGGTGACGGTCAGGGTCATCGATATGGTGACCGAACTCGTAACCCGCGAGGCCGTCCTTTCGGTGCCTGTACGGGAAGGGGAGATCAGGTGCGACCCGGAGCGGGACCTTCTCAAAGTGGCGGCCGTTGACAGGCGGTCAGGGGATGGAAAGAGCTTCGTGGGGCTGATCCGGGGTTTCGGCATGAAATCCGGTGCCTTTGCCTGCAGCGGGGCTTGGGACACCGCGGATATAATTGTAGTGGGTGCGGATGAGGAAGACATGGCAGGGGCCGTAAACCGCGTAAGCGAGCTTCACGGGGGCGCGGTCCTGGTGGTGGGGGGCCGGGTGAGGGTGGAGATCCCCCTTCCCGTATTCGGACTCATGACGGATCTACCCGTCCCCGAGGCCGCCGCCAGAATGGAACGTCTCAGGACCGCCATGAAGGATCTCGGGTTCCCTTACAAGGACCCCTACCGTACACTCGCCACCCTGACGGGAGCGGCCATTCCCTTTATTCGGATCTGTGAGGGGGGGCTTGTAAACATCAAAACCGGGGAACGGGTGTCCTTGATACTTTGAAAGGAGGATGCCCGCCCGATCCGCCGGTCCAAGAGACCTTTGATGTTTGTACCATGTTTGAATCTTTGAAACTTGCCGACCTCCCGCAAAGGCATATCGCTCTGCTGAGGGAGCCCACCCGTACACGACCCGCGGTCTGGCTGATCGAAGAAAGGGGTGTACAGGCGGTGGTGAAGGACTTCAGCGCCAACCACTTCCTGTATCGAACCATCGTGGGCCGATTTCTGGTCTGGAGGGAGGGCAAGGCCCTGAGGAGACTCCGAGGCATCAAGGGTATTCCCAACCTTTTCAAGGTGGTGGACGGCATCGCCCTGGTCATGGAAGAGATACCAGGAAAGAACCTGGAGGAACTGGGGAGGGAAGGAAAAAGGCTGCCACCGAGATTTTTCGACGACCTGGCGGCCCTGGTTGATCGATTTCACCGGCGGGGGATCGCCCACTGTGATCTTAAGAGGGCTCCCAACACCCTCGTGGGGCCGGACGGCGCCCCATACATCATCGACTGGGGAGCCTCCATCTGCGAGACGGAGTTTCGGCTGTTCCCGCTTCCTCTGGTCTTCCGGCGCTTTCAGCTCGACGACCGCCTGGCCGTTACCAAATTCAAGCTGAGACATTGCCCGGAGGCAGTCTCGCACGCGGAACTTACCCGGTATCAGCACCGAAGCAGAATGGAAACCTTGATACGAAGGGTGCGGGACCGGTTGAGGGAGTGGCTTCAAAAAATCGCCTGATCTCCATCTGCATCGTCCACTCCATCCTCGGAAAACCTCCTGTTATCCGATCCCTGATTCGGGGGGAGGGCTGCCGCTATCGAACCCTGAGGGCATAGAACGATAAGCTCGAAACAAACTTTCTTGAAAACCCATAGAGAAAGAGAAGGGAATTCCCGATCCCCCTGGTGATCCCTTTCGGGGGAATCGTGGAACTATCTGTACCTTCCCTGTCCTCTCCGTTTTCCCGGCCCAACAACAGATGGTGCTCCTTGATGAGTGCCGCCTTGAGGCTGTCGGCCGAATAACCCCCGTATTCCTGGAGAGTCAAGTCCGCCATGATGAAGAAACCTCTTTTTGAAGTTTCAAAAAAGAAGGCTCCCTGGGTCACGGACCGTGGTGACCATTCTCTTTTCCCTGATGATTTGGAGTTTCTTTCCCACGACCACGCACCTTGTCATTTCCGTTCAGGAAACAGCAGATATAAATCACACTCTTCAGAAGCCAGTTTATCCAGAAAAAGAGGATCAGTTCATAAGCTCTGCACAAGGAAAAGGAAAGCCTCCGCCCCAAACCCCTGTCCATGAACCGGCAATAGAGGTGTAGGGGGTTCAGTCTGTGCTGAATAGCGAGGCATATTCCAACCATGGTCTCTTCGTGGGTCCTCATCATCCGGTGATCGGTCCGGCCCTTTTTTCGCCGTCCATCTCCGCCCGCCTTGCGGGTGCCGGATGAAACGGTGCGGGAGACGGCCTTGTCCGGAATAGGCCGGGAGGTCATTATGCTGTACATGGGGAGGGAACGGGAGGGCTTCGCCGGAACTGAAACAGAACGCGAGCTTTGGAAAGGGTAGGCTGAACGGTCTTTGCACTCAGGCGGCGGCAGATTCAACTTCTGGAGCCGAGACCTCCTGGTCTTCTTCTATGTTATGCAAGACCTGTTCCTCTCCGAACCATTCCTCCAGTTTCTTTAAAAATTTCCCTTGGAGCTTCTTGGCGGTCTCAAGTCCTTCCGGAATACTCCCCTTATCTTGACCGGGGTTTTCGAGGAGTCGGGAGAATAATTTACCCAGAGGCCGAAGGAGTTTTCCCTTCCTGAGGCCTGATTTCTTCACCAATTCAAGCATGAGGTCGGCCAGTTCATCGATCTTGGAGGGACCCTTTCCATGGGACTTCCCTGTGGTCTCTCCCACAGGTCTCAAGAGGGCATGGGAGGTTTCCGCCGTGCTTCGGTGCTCCAGGGTCGTAACCTCCTGGACCTGTATCTCCGCTTCAAAGGCGCTGATGGAATCCAGGCCGACGGCCTTGCGGGCCCTCTCCAGGGCCCTTTCCATGTCCCCCCTGAGGACATCTTTTATGATCCTGTCAATGGTCCGAAGGGTCTTTTTGATATCCCTTATTTCCTGGGAATTAAGATCTCCTTCCACCTTCAAAACGAAATCCCGATTTTCCTCCAGGTGAAGAACGTTGGCTTGAACCCCGAAAATGCGGTCCGCCTTTCGCCCATAGCTTGTATAGGCTGCATATCCAAGCCGGGATTCGGAGGTAGCGGACAGGGTGACCCGATCCCCTTCTGCCGTGATGATGGTGATATCGGCATCTTGCGTCCTGGAGGCGGACACTTTGCTCAACCTGGTGGTCCGGTAATCGTTCCTCTCTGTACCCTGGAAATCCAGGAAGGCGGGATCCGCAAGAACAGGCATCATCATGATTCGCTCCTCGGTCTTTATTGGGCCCATTGAACCTCTGGCCGCTTTTACCTAGGGATCGGTCTTGAGATCATAAAACTTTAATCTCCCCATCATTTCACTATTCCACTGTTTCGGTTCCTCATTTTAAAACCATTTTTCCGCCTGGAGGACCCGTCTTTTGTTATGGAGCCCGCCGCGGCCTCAACAGGCTCCCGGGGCCTGAGGGTCAGGGTCTGTGCTGGATTTTTTACTTGTTTATGATTTCCCGGTAAAATCGGAAGGCGAAATAGATCACTGAGAGGGAAAAGGCTGGAAGGTACAGCCACCAGGCAAAGTCGGTGGGGATGCCGGAATAGTTCATTCCGTCCGGATAGCGCACAATATTTTTCCAGTCCCAGCAGAAGGCGACGATCAGGAGAAGACCACACCCCAGTTCGATGACCCAATCGTACCAACGCCAGCGAAAGGTCAATCCCTTTTCATCGCAGAAGAATAAAAGGGTGCCGGCCGCGCTCATGGCCGCTGCGATCAGGAGAGGAGTGATCACCGGGCCGACCCAGGGAAGTGGGATGAAGAAGAGGAGGTCCCAGGTCATGAGGCTCTCGGGCCAGGAAACCATAACCCAGAGCCACACATAGTAGAAGATGTCCCAGACCCCAAAGGCTATCATGAAGAGGCAGAACCTTTGAAGGGTGTTTTTACCCGCAGAACAACCCACAGCGGTAAGCATGACGACGGTGGCAAGCTCCCGGCCGAACTCGATCCCCATAAGGGGGTCTGTGGCGAAACGGCCGTTTTGCTGCCATCCGGTAAATATGGGAAAAGAAAATCCACCTCCGTAATAGATCTCACGGAGGTAGACCACTACCGCACTTTCCACCCAGGCAAAGGCCAACCCAAAGATAACGACCCAAATCCAGCGCCTAAGGGCCTCCCTTGGAAGTTTTTTCAGTCGGATCTTGGCCTTACCTGAAATCTCCTGCATTCCAACCCCTTCGGACCTTGAAAGGAATCAACCCCAAAAAGGTTACGCAGAGATCACGACTCGTGGACGAAAAGTGACTCAGCCGGTTATTTTATCGAGTATCTTTTTGTAGGCCCGGTTGAGTTCGGTTTCCTTGTCATGCACCATGTCGAGAAGTGTACCTTTGTCACCGCTTATCACCATCTTCGGATCGATTGGAATGGAACCCAAGTAGGGGACCTTCATGTCCTCCGCCATCCTGGCGGCACCCCCCGCCCCGAAGAGATCGACGGCCTTCCCGCAATGGGGACAGGAAAAACCGCTCATGTTCTCCACCACGCCGAGGATTTTAAGCCCTACCTGGCGGCAGAAGGTGATGGATTTCCGTACGTCGGCCAGCGATATCTCCTGGGGTGTGGTGATGATCAGGGCCTCGGCGTCCGGAATGGTCTGGGCCACGGTGAGGGGTTCATCACCGGTTCCAGGAGGAGAATCCACTATCAGATAGTCCAGATCTCCCCATTCGATATCTGAAATGAACTGGCGGATCGCGCTGATCTTGAGGGGGCCTCGCCAGATCACCGCCGTGTCCTTGTCACCCAGGACCATCTCCAGGGAAACGGCCTTCAGGTATTCGGATAGGACCGCAGGTCTTACGGAGTTGTGTCCCACTACCTGCATGCCGCCTTTCTCTCCCAGGAGTCGAGGAATACTCGGCCCGTGAAGGTCTACGTCCAGCACCCCCACATGCTTTCCATCACGGCTCAGGAGCAAGGAAAGGTAGGCCGCCACCGTACTCTTGCCCACGCCCCCCTTTCCGCTCATTACGAGGATTTTTCGACCGATGCGCGCAAGTCGCCTCTTGATGACCTGCTCCTGCTCTTCTCTTTCAATCTCTGCAGGAGTCTTTTCCTTGATATCAACCAATTTCTCGTTCAATGCAGTGTATCCTTCCACAAATGACCGGTGTTCTAAAGGGATCTTGAAAGGAATCCCGCAGCTCCGTCAACACCCCTTGAGAAACCGAAATCTAAAAACCTTTTGACACACCTGAATATTTTGCCCAATCTCCCGCCTCTGTCACGGCTACGGCGTGACAAGCCCGCCAGACAACGGCGGACAGGCTGCGTCAGACTCAAATTTTAATCCTCGAAATACTCAATATTATGTATTCCTGTGGTTAAAATTTTCGTCTTCCTTGATCTTGAACAAAATTGAACGTTTTTCAAAGGTCTCGGGGATTCCCTCTTTGTCGTCTCTTTTGTTTCGCAGGCTTTGTTAATAATGAAAGGCCCCGTTCTCCACAGTGGGCTTACCTCAACCCTTCTCTTCAACGCACACGGCCATCCCGTCTGCGTGAAACTCAAGGCTTCCAGCAAAACACTTCTTGTCCCGCCACCGGAAGCACGATTCTTTACGAACCGGGACCTTGATAAAAGCCGGGCGCCTTTCCGAGTCCTTACAATTCCAGCCAGGAATCGGAATAGAGGGTGTGACCCAAGATCACCCGGGCGGTCTTTACATAGTCCTGGAGCTCCTTTGAAAGGGACCCCATGTCGATCTCCTCCCCGTCCATGACCTTGTGAATCACCTCAACGATATCCGGCCTGTTTCCCCTGGCGATATCAATCAGTTTGTCGTCATAGGCGTCGGCGATACAGGAATACATACCCTTCCGTTCCAACATGACCATGTAGGTCTGGTTCAGGATAGGCCTCAGGTGATCCGGCGGCCCGTTGGAAACATTGGAAAGCCCGCAGGTGGACTTCACTCCGGGGAACATATCCTGGAGCATCTCCTGGAAGGCCAGCAGACTCATGAGTTGGGGCTGCTGGATGTTTACAGGAGTTACTATCCCGTCCACGAAGATGTCCTCGTTGGGAATCCCCGCCTCATTGGCCGCGTAAATAAGCTCGGCAGCCAAGGCACCGCGCTCGTTCTCATCCCGGGGCAGGCCTTCGGGGCCCCACATCAAAGCGATCATGTTGGCCTTGTACTTGACGGCCAGGGGGATCATCTTTTCATACCGTTCGGGACGGCACATGATGGAATTGATGATGGCCTTTCCCTTGTGGACGGCCAGCCCGGCCTCCATGGCCTCGATGTTGGAAGTATCCAGGCAGAGGGGCGGATCCTCGCCGATGGCCTCCTGGACCGTCTTTACGACGAATTCCATCAACTCGGGACCTCCCTTTCGGGCGGGGCCCAAGTTGATATCGATCCAGTCCATCCCCTTTTCCTTCTGCCGCTTGGCCTCCTCGGCGATGGGCCCGGGATCCTTCTCTTTGAAGGCCTTGCCGATCTTCCGGTTGATGACGTTGAGGTTTTCCCCTATCAGATACATACTTCACCCCTTTCTGAATCTACTTGACCATGTCTTTAAGATACTTAGGAATGAGCGAGGCATCCCTCGGACCGATTAGGATTTCCCAGTCCGGCAGGTCCTCTTCCATTTCACCGCTTATGGCCGCAGCATACCCCGGAATGATGATCTTCTTGTGTGATACCTTGTCCGCAATGCCGCACTTCTTGACAAAGGCCGCCACGGCGTCACCGGAAAATTTCCCTGCCGCCCAGGCAGTCATCACGGAGAGTCCCTCGGTATCCATAATGAGAAGCCAGCTCGGTACCCTGCTGCCCTCGATCTCCCCGCTCACGATGAAGTAAGTCAGGGAGAAATTGGTGGTGACCAGGACCGGGGAATTCTCGTCCGGCCCGTTGATCTCGTAGATCCCCTGGGTGACCGTCATTGGACGTTGCGGATCCGTGAAAATATTGAGTCGTTCCAGGAGCAGGGGAAAGAGGCTGTCTCCTCGAAAATCAGAGAGAACCACGATTCCCGCATACTTCGCGATCAACATGGCCGCCAAGGCCGTCTCCATATCCAGGTTGGATGCCATCTCGCAGGGAAAGGTGATGGTGGGGAAACCAAGGGATCGGTTCCCGGCCTTAAGTGGCGCCCTGCGGATGACTACCTGGTCCTGGAAGAGCTGTTTGGGTTCCCTGGCCCCTGAATCCAGCACCAGATCCTTCAGGCCCATACCGGTCAACTTGTCGCTCAAGGCGATCAGGTTATCCATTCCGTCCGCTTTAACGGCCAGAGGGAGACCTTTCTCCTTGGCCAGGTTCCCCATTTCCTCGGCGTTCTGTTCGGTTGCAGCGTAGAGAAGCGGTTTCTTGAATCCGCAGGCATCGACGGCAGCCTTCATGTTTTCCACATTCTCGGTCATGAGGATCAGATTGAATTCGCTCTCTTCAGCAATCTTTTTGGCCGCCGCCGCAAACCCGGCTCCATCTCCGTTCACATCCTTAAGGGCCACCATTTCCGGCCTTAAGTTGATGCCGACCCGCTCATACTGGTAAGCGTTCCAGGTCTTGAGCTTCTTGTCCAGGTCTTCCGGGGCGATATCCGAGGGGACCAAGGCGGCCAATCCGGTCGGATTGTAAAAGGTCTTCTCATGCCTGAACATGACCGTTTCGCCGCCGATCTTGAAGGCCCTGACGCCTGCTCCTATGGCAACGGGGCGGATGGGGGGAGCAGAGGCCTCTGCAAGCTGTTCCCTCGCCTCGTCGGAAACATAGGGGCAGGAATCCAATTCGGCCTTACCGGAGGCCAGGTTCATGGCAAATGCCAGGCAGGTGGGTACGCCGCACTCACCGCAATTTGTCTTCGGCAATAATTTAAATATCTGTATTCCAGTCAGTCCCATGTTCTTCTCCTGATTGCATGTAAGTCGTGAAAGCCTTGTGATATTGTCCCGGAGGAAACCCCCCGGGACATCCCACCTATCGTTCCTTCACTACCCCACAATGGGTTCCATCTTCAGGGCCGGATGGTCCTTTTCCTGGAGGAAAGGCAGTATCTCCTCTTCGGTGATCCCGATGGTCTCATCGGCGATGCGGTCGATCAGATCAGGAACTCCAAGTTCCTCACCCCTCTTGATCAGCCGCTCCCTGATCTCCTCTTTAAGGGACTTGGGCATCCATACCATTCGGAGGAGACCACCGTCCCCAACAATGAATTTCCTCTGGGTGATGTTGTACTTTGAATGGCCGACGAATCCAGGGGATGACTGCCCTCCGCCCATAACGCCCGCCAATGTGGTGAACTTCATGCCGCAGGGAGTCTCTCCCGTGTAGTCGCGGTGCACCGTCATTACTCCGTTACAGGCGGGAAGGACCGCCGCGATGCATTCACAACACCCGCAGGTGGTCATCGGGTCGTGAACCAGGCTGTAGAAGTTGTAATGGTCGATGGCCTGACGGGAGGCCTTGTAGACAAACTCATTGACCCCCTTCCACTGGCCGAGTTTCGGATCCAGGCATTCGCCCTTCTCGACCGGCTGGTTCGGTCCCGTGGGGTTGATCTCGTAAGAAGCCTTACAGTCCATCCAGTTGTAAGCACCGCAAAGTCCCGTTCTCTCAGGGCTCACCACGCAGACATGACTGGGTGCGAAGGACTGGCACAAGGTGCAGGAGTAATAGATCTCCACGCTTTCGTCCGTCATCTTCTCCACGCGGTCGTCCCTGTTTTTGTATTCCTGGCGGGCCCGCTCGGTGAGCTTGTCCACGTCTTCCTTGTTGGTGTAAAGGGTCACCTGGACTTTGTCCAGAATGTTCCCGAAATCCTGGTGGAACTTGGCATGGAGAATGGTCCCGATATCCTTCAGGGTAAAGCCCTTCTCGATAGCCTGCCCGCTGACGCGGATCCACGAGATATCCCGCTGCCCTATGTGCATGATGCCCTGGGCATAATTGATCAGGTGGTGGATCTGTCGTTCCAGGATCGGCTCGAAGTCCTCCTGCATCTCACGTCCCGCTACCTGTACGTAAATACCAAGAGGCAGGCGGTCTCCCTTTTTGACATCCTTGACATCGGGACCAACGACCGTGACCTTGCCGTCTTCGATCTCGTTCATGTCGGCCATCTTGCACAGCTCGGTACACTGGGTCTTGCCGCCGCCCATCTCCAGATAGAGATCGTCCTTGCGGACCCGCTCACCCTCGAAGGCCGGCCCGTAGGCCAGGGGAATATCGATCTCCGTGATGGTCACCTTGAGACCCCTGATCTCGATAGATTTCGAGGGCATCTCATCGTGGCTCACGTTCGCAACCACGTGCTCGTAGGTACATACGCCCGTGGGGAGCACCTCCGGAATGTCGGTGTCGGCGATGGTGGGAAAACCCCAGTTGATGGCCCCGGCAGCGTTGGCCGCCCATTCCGCATTGACATCACCGAGGGCGTTCACGAAGGCGAAGATCCTGTCCTTCTGGTATTTCAATTGCTTCTTATAATCGCCCGGCTGGATGCCTCCGAAGGCCATTCCAGCCCGGTTGGCGAACCCAAGGGCGAATACGGCAGCGGAGATGTCCGGCCCGAAGGGCACCAATCGGGTGTTCCAGCCGATCTGGACCCCCTCTTCGATCAACTGCTCGGCGAAGGTGGTCCCGTTCTGATTGGCCGCCATGAATACGTATATGGTCTTGAGCTGGTATTCCTCGGCCATCTTCTTGGCCGTGGCGGAATCGGGCGCGGCTCCAACGATGGCTGCAAAACCCGGAGCGGTCCCGTCAACGAATTCAACGCCACGCTTTCTCATGATGGCGTCGTCGGCCGCCCCCAACCAGATTTTGCCGTTCTCAACATCCGGATCCTCAACCTCGGGCTGGTAGAAATCCGGATCCTCCACGTACCGGATGGCCTCTACGATCTCCTCGGCGAAAAGAGCCGCCATGCCAGCGTCCAGTAGGGGCCCAAGGTAGGGAAGGTGGCAGTCTTTCTTGACATGGGGGGGCAACAGGCTCCTGGCCAATTCGAGGGGTTTGCGGGCAGAATCCAGGTCCGTGACCTTGATACCCGTGAGAGAATAGATAATGGGCAGATAATATGCGGTATTCGGGAACTCCAGCTTCTGGCTCCCGCCGTAAGTTTCCAAGGCCTTCTTGTATTTTCCTTCCGCCTTGGAGACGATGTTGTAAGCACCCTGAATGGCTGCAAATGCGACAAGTTTCGACATATTCCGTTTCCTCCCTTCTTAAGAGGCTTCTGTATTTGTTTCTGTTAATATAGATTAAGCGGCTTCCATCTCGCGACGATCGGCCATATCCATGAGGACCCGTTCGCGGGCCTTGTCGATACCCAGGGCCTTCCTCTTCTTGTCGATATGGGCGATCATCTTGTGGGCATGCTTGATGGGATCGGGTTCCATATCCCACATGCCGCCGTACATGGACTCCAGTTCCTTGTACAGGTAGTTTTCGAAGACCGGCGCGCCGCTGACAGGAAGCGTGACTCCGAATACCGTGTAAACACCGGAAGCCACAAAATAATGACCGATGCTGATCGCCTTCTCGCTCATCCATTCAGGGGCCGATCCGGCGACAGGAAGATCACTGATATCGTTCCCGAGACCCCCGGCCTTCACTACTTCGGTCGCCGCCATCAAAATCCTGCTGTTGTCCACGCAGGAGCCCATGTGCAGGACCGGCGGAATACCCACAGCCTCGCAGACCTCGGCCAGGCCGGGCCCGCAGAAAACCTTCGCCGATTCGGGTGTCAGGAGTCCCGCCTTCCCGCAGGCGATGGCGTTACACCCCGTTGTAAGAACGATCACGTCGTGTTTGATGAGTTCCTTGACAACCGTCAAGTGTCCTTCATCGTGGGCCGTCCGCGCATTGTTGCACCCCACGACTCCGGCGATCCCACGAATTCGTCCGTTGATGATGTTATCGTTCAAGGGGGTGTAAGAACCCCTGAAGGTTCCACCGAGATGGTAATTGATGGCTTCATAGCTGAATCCCGCGATAAGGTCACACTTCTCATCAGGGATCATGACCTCCTTCTCGCGGTTGGGGAAATTCTCGATGGCCGTCCGGACGATTTTCTTGGCGTCCTCGAAGGCCGTGTGTTCATCGAACTCTATATGAAGTACGTCTCCGGAGGCGATCTTCGCCCGGGGATTCGTGGTGATGATCTTGGTGTGGAAACACTGGGCCACGTTGGCGATATTCTCCATGATACACTGAACGTCCACCACCATGGCGTCCACCGCTCCCGTGACGATGGCAAGTTCCTGCTGCAGGAAGTTTCCCGCCAGGGGAACCCCGTGTCGCATGAGGATCTCATTGGCGGTGCAGCAGATCCCTCCAAGTTGAATGCCTTTGGCTCCCTTCTCCTTGGCCAATTCAATCATCTCAGGCAGTTCGGCGGCCTGAACGATCATCTCACTCAGGAGGGGTTCGTGGCCGTGGATAATGATATTGACATGGTCTTCCTTGAGGATTCCAAGGTTGGCGGAGCTCTTCAGGGGGTAGGGGCATCCGAACAGGACGTCCTGGAGGTCCGTTGCGATCATAGAGCCGCCCCACCCGTCGGCAAGTGCCGCACGGCTGCACTGTTCCAGGATGTTTTCGTAGTCCTGGTCAACGCCTATATGGGTCCGGTGCATGATCTCGACGATCTCACGGTCGATGCCCCGGGGAACTACACCAAGCTTCTTCCAGAGTTCGTACCGGGCCTTGGGTGCCCGCTTGACCGTGATAACCTCCCCTTCCTGTTGACCCCACTGGGCAAGGGCCTTTTCAGCCACTTCAACGGCGATCTCGTCGATGTCCCGATCCAGAATTTCACCGTTTTCCCCTTCAACCGTAATCTCAACGCCGAAGTCCGGGGCAATCTCCAGCAACTTTTTCGTATCTCTGATCCGGTAATCTTCGGTCTCCTTTCGAGCCGCCGCAAGAAAGGTCTCGGCAACACCTCTCCCGTGGTCGGAATGGGCCGCAGCCCCGCCCGCCACCATCCTTGCGAAGTTCCTGGCCGCGATGGTCTCCGGCGTTGCCCCACACAGACCCTTGCGGGTGTCCTCACCTTCCAGATTCTTGGGGAGTGGCAACCTACATGGACCCTGTGAGCAGTTTTTGCAACAGGTTCCCTGGACTCCGATATTACAAGGCTTCATGCTCTGGGCCCGATCGAAGATCGTCTCCACTTCAAGTTCCCTGGAGCGCTCGATCATTTTCGCAGTCGCTGAATCTATTGTAAGATCCTGCGGCTTCGGGGCCTTCTTTTCCTTTGCCGCTTTTCCTTTGACTTCTCCTGTCGTCATCTTGAGGTTCCTCCTCCGGTTATGTCCTTTTGGTAACGATCAAATTCTCTTGTGGATTCGATTCAGATTCATGATCAGTTTATCTACAAGAGACAGTTGTTCAGCAGCAGGCGTCTTCTTGACTGCCGCACCTTCCTTGGCCTTCCGCTCCGCTTCAAGCCTCTCTCTTTCCCGGGCCCTCTTCTCCCTGAGGGCTCTTAGTTCCTCTTTCTCTCTGGCCTTCTTTTCGGCCTTGGCTTTTGCTTCAGCCTCCGCCTTTGCCTTGGCTTCCGCTTCGGCCTTGGCCTTTGCCTCTTCTTCAGCCTTCTTTCGTGCTTCCTCTTCGGCCCGTGCCTTTGCCTCGGCCTCGGCTTTGGCTCTGGCCTCCTCTTCGGCCTTGGCTTTTGCTTCAGCCTCCGCCTTTGCCTTGGCTTCCGCCTCGGCCTTGGCCTTATCCTCTTCCGAAGCCGCTTTCTTTTCCTCTGCCTTGGGTTTCATCTCCGCGACCTTTTTATCTTCCTTGGGCGGTGCGGCCTTCGGTTTTTCTTCTTTTGGTTTCTTTGCCTCAGCCGGCTTTGCCTTTGGTTTGGTTGGAGCCGTCTCTTCCTCCTCGATCGTCAGATCAGGTTCAGGCGAAATAGCCAAAAGGTCCGGTTCCTCCAGTTCGAGTCGCTTTTCTATTTCTTTGACTTCCCCGGCAGAACCTCCATTGACCATAAGCTCGATAAATGAACGAACCAGCCTTACGGACTCAGGATGTCTCAATATCACGGCATCAGCGCCAGCCAAAAGATAGTTCACTGCAGCCGTCGTCTCCATCAATATGCCACGCCTCTCAGGATCACCGAGTGTCGGTGCATCCTCCAGGGACTGACCGGCTTCCTTGCATTTCCATACTTCGTTACCGATGTTGGAAATCATGGGAATCTGAAGCTTGTCATCCTCCTGGGTCAATGCCGCCATGCGAATCCTTTCCATCACGGAATAGGAGTACTCCAACCCGTATCCGAGCCCACCCGTGGTCGGGTCAATGATGATCTTGTCGGATTGAACTCCAAGGTTTCCGAGAAGGATGTTCAACTGCTTGGCCAGGTTCACGTCGATCGGGGATGAAGCCACAACCGTGTGATTATAACCCAGGGCACTGGCCCCGACACCCTTATGGTTTCCTTCTTCCACGGGGGCAAGACCCAGATTCATACCCTGGCATTTCTCCGAGATGGCCTTCAGGACCTCTTCATCCTTTTGATTGTTCGCCGTTCCCCAAACCACGACCGGCACGTTCACGGCATCAACCACTTTTTTTACCACCTCGGCGGCCTCTTCGGGTCCCCTGTCTTGCCCGTTGGGGTCGGTGCTCTTCAGTTGCAGGACTATGATTTCCGCACCGTACTCCTCAACGCATTTTTTCGCCCAGGCCTCCGGTGAAGAGATCACATCTTTGAAGGGTTCAATGGCTGCTTGAGGCCACTCCTCGCTGGGGTCGTAGTCCCATACCTCCATGGCGATCCTGGGTGGATTGGGCATGTTCCCCTCAAAAAGGTAAAAGGGGTATGAGTCCTGTCCACCCAACGTCAATGCTCTATCCCCAGTTCCAATGGTCGTCTCCCCTATTTTTCCAGTATAGGGCTGTTTAGGAATCTCAAAGGCCAATTTCTCTACCTCCTTACTCTTAGATACCCAACCGTTATTCGTTACCTATCCCCACTCTCCAATTTCCCAATAGATAGATATCTATATGCACACAAATCCCCTGCTTGCCTGATCCTTGAGCAAGGTACGGTGCAGGGTGATTCCGCCGGTCCAACCTATTAAAAAAACGGCGATATCCCTTTGCCATTCAGATAAAAAAATATTTAAAGGCTATTCAACATAGTGAACAAAAAAAACCTTGTCAAGAAGTTTTTCGAGTAAAATGAGAATGTTATCTTTCAATAATCCTACCTGAAGAATCAAGATATGGGGGTAAAGATCATCCCATTTCAATATATAGGTGGAGGCCTGGTTACCCTTCCACGACCTTCTGAAAGATCTCAAACGCCGCCCTGACCGCCTTGCTTTCCCTGTCCAGTTCGATTGTGGGCCTTCCTCTCAGATCGAATTCGGTTATCTGTTCGTCTTCCGGTATGAACCCGGCCAGATTCAGCCCGTATTTTTCGACCGTATTCCGGATGTTTTCCATCTGACCGTCCCTGACCTGATTTACAATCAGGAACTTCTGCCTTATATCCAGATTCAAATCCTCGCTCAATTCAACGATCCTGGACGCCGATTGTAAACCCCGTCGACTAGGGTCCGAGACAATGAGCAGGATATCGATGTTATTGGTCGTCAGGCGGCTTAGATGTTCCATACCAGCTTCGTTATCCATAACCACGTATTTATAATTTTTAATCAGCTTGTCCAGGTAAGTCGTGAGCAAGGTGTTGGCGGCACAGTAACAACCCGCACCCTCCGGTCTTCCCATAACGATTAAATCAAAACCCTCGGACTCGACAACGGCCTGTTCGAGCTTCATCTCCATGAATACATCCTTGGTCATGCCTGTTGCGACCCCCTTCTTCATCTCCTCTCGGGCATCCCCCAGGGTTTCATTCACCTCTAACCCCAGCACCTCGTTAAAATTGGCATTTGCGTCTGCGTCCACTGCCAGGATCGGGGTTTTTCCGTTCTCCAAAAGATATTTGACAAGGAAGCCGGCTATGGTAGTTTTACCTGTTCCTCCCTTGCCTGCAAGACCGATCGAATAGGGCATTTTACAACCTCCTCAAAGGGAAATTTTTATTGATCTTTCAAAGGAATTTTTCTAGAATTCAAGCAACTTAAAAGACTCCTGCGGTCCCTCGATATTTATGTCAAAAAAGAAACAAATATGGAACCAAATCTTACGTTGTATCAAGTCCGATTTAAAGGAGACGGAATTCAAGACGTGGTTTTCCAATACCTCACTCATCGAGATGAACGGAGAGAGGGCCGTTATCGGTGTCCACCACAAGTTCATCAGGAACTGGTTGGAGGAAAAATATCTTCCGGAAATAAAAAAGGCGTTCAGGTCGGTACTGAGACATTCTCCGGAAATCTGTTTCATGGAAATGAGTGGAAGGCCGAACCGCCCTGGATCCAAGTCTGAAAAGCCTCTCCCTTATCCATCCTCCAATCTCGATCCTTCCATGACCTTTCATAGCTTTATTACGGGTACCAGCAACCAGTTTGCCTACACTTCAGCCCTTGAAGTGGCAAAGAGAGCTGCAGATTCATATAATCCCCTTTATATATACAGCGAACCTGGACTCGGAAAGACACATCTTCTTAACGCCGTCGGTAATTTCATTCTGGGCAATAATCCATCATTACGAGTCATATTTCTATCATCCGATGCCTTTACCTCCGATTTCACATTTTCCGTCAGGAATGGCAAGCTCCATGAATTCAGGGAAAAATATTGCACTACAGATATCCTCCTGTTTGACGACATCCATCTCCTTTCAAATCGATTTCAGACTCAGGAGGAATTCCTGTACATATTCAATACCCTTCATGAGGAAAAAAGGCAAATTGTGGTCTCGGGAAATACTCCTCCCACAAAACTTAAGAAAATGAAGCCCCAGCTTGTCTCCAGACTGGGTTGGGGCCTGCTGACGGAAATCCTCCCCCCGGATCACAGCACAAAAATCGAAATCATCAACGCAAAGGCGAGGGGAGATAAATTACACATTCCCGATGACGTTCTTTTCTTTTTAGCCAATTCCACGGACAACATAAAAACATTGGTCAACAACGTAGTACGGTTTGGAGCCTTCGCTTCCCTTAACGGCGGCAAGATCAATCTTTCCATGGCAAAATCATTAGTCAATGACGGCGACGAACCCGAGGTAAATATTGAAAATATCAAAAGCACGGTTGCCGGCTATTTCAATATCTCACCCGATGATTTGAACTCAGGCAAGAAAAAAAGGGTCTATTCTTTTCCGCGTCAGGTGGCTATGTATCTTCTGAAAAAATATACATCCCTGACCTATCAACAAATCGGAGACGTATTCGGTCGAAAAAATCACTCCACCGTGATCTATGCCGTCAAACGAATCAGCCGTTATAGAAAGGAAGACAGGGATGTCCGGGATCAACTCGACCAACTAGAAAAACTCCTTTCTTGACCGGACACCTGAGAGGTCTTACGGCTTTTTGAAAAACATTACATTATTTATTAACTGGGGCCCATCCATAAATAGGCAATTTTGTTCAAGGTCAAGGAAGGCGAAGATTTTAACCGCAGGAATACATTGAAGTATTTCGAGGATTAAAATCTGAGCCTGACGCAGCTTGTCACGC
>JAFDEE010000079.1 GCA_019310525.1 Deltaproteobacteria bacterium
GCGTTTCACCTTCCTGGAGCGTCGTTCGATCTTCCCGGCCCAGCTCGTCGTCAGGACGGATCCTCCTGGAATTCCCGCACCGCGGTGAGGATCTCTTCCTTCTCTTCCTGGGTGAGGCAGGAGAACTGACTGGAGATCCGCTCGTATTTTTCTTTATCCAACGGTCCGATCCGCCGCCAGTTTTCCATGAATTCCTCCCTGAATCGGGACGCGATCCGCCCGTTTCGGAACATGATCGCCGAGTTCATGGTGGGGGCTCCCCTTTGGGGAGAAAAGGAACGCAGCCCTATGTGGATGACCTCGTCGTCGTAAATATGGAAAGAGAAGGGACGGGGCTGGTCCCCCGGAATGATGAAGGCGGCAAAGGCGAAGGACTGGGGCCAGTTGGACGAGAGCCAGCGGCAGATTTCCAGCCAGGCGAAGCTGTAACGGGCTTCGAATACCGGGAGGTAGGAAAGAACGGTCCATTGGCAGGGGTAACCGCTTCGAAGCATGGAAAAAGTGGCGTTCAGGTATTCCCTGTACATGGGGATATCATAGGGTACGGGGCCGCCGAAGGAGATCACGGAATGGGCCCGGGATTGTTGCCGAATGATGTTCTGGACCGCTTCTGCAGGGGTGTTGGCGTAAAGGACCTCGTTGTCCAGTAATAGAGAGGGAAGATGGATATCCGGGGGGGCTTCGGTCCGCGGGGCGTTGGGTGGGACCATGGACTGCCAGTCCAGGATCCGCACCTCGGCCTTGCAAGAGAGGTTCTTGGGGGGCGGAGCGAACCGGACCCACTGGATATCGGAAAGGGACCCGATCGCTTCACCGAGGACATAAAAGTGGTAGGGGCGTCCTTTGTCGGCCACCTGGTAGGTCTCAATAGAGGTGTCGTCCAGGAACCGGCCGTCTTGCCACTTGGGCCTCCCCATGTTGAGGGCGAGGGAAGGCTTGAGAAAAAAGACGGCCTGGTTGGTGGCCAACCCGAGAAAGGTGCGAAGGAGCACCCAGCCGAAAGTGACCGCTTCTTCCAGGGTTTGAAACTCAAAGGCCCAGGTGTCCCCGCCGATATGGGAGGAGTTGGTCGGAGGGGAGACCTTTTTTGCACGGCTGATTACCTCCTGGACGATGGAGATCCCGGAGGCCCGGATCCGCTCGGGGGTGATCCCCGTGCTCTCCATGTCATAGGCCATCTGGGTCGTCATCCTCGTGAACCCTTTAAATTCCAACATCAAAATGGAAATGGCCACTTGATTTTCCTCCCAGTAAGAATGGTCCGCTAAAGGGGAATATAGGAACCGGGATCCCCAAAATCAAGGAAAAGCGGGGGAATTCCCTTGGAACCTCCGGGAGTTTTCAAGTGCCCCGGTGCCCGGCCCCCGCTTCTTAAAAAAAATGGCCGGGAGAACCCCAGAGGAGGTGATGGGGAGGTAGAGATTGGCGTAGCTCACCGTCAGAATTTCGTCTATTTCAATGTCATTCTCCTATCGCAACCACCCGCGGCCTTGAATCCTGGAAGGAGAAGGGGCAGGATCCCTTTGCGGATTCCCCGGTTTCAGTCATTGAATAGGCCTTCAGACAAAAAGTTATGTCGACGGGAACCAATGGCATGGCAATTGCTTCTTTTGGAAAACAGAACTGAGAAGCTTTGTCTGAATCGCGAGTGGATCGGTTCATCATGCCCGACAGCATGGCGCGCTTACCGGCTTTCCGGCTTTGCATAAGATCTGGACATGTTTTTCAAGGATTACGATTGAGAAGAACGGCCCATGACGAGCCGCATATATATCCACCCCCTTTCCACCTCAGGAGCCATGGGCCCATTACGCTACCCATGGCTTTTGATTCGGGAGAGATTAATCAGGCCAAATCATAATCCTCGGAGGGAAAAATGAGGGAGAACGGCGCAAGGACCCTGAAATATCACCTGGAGGAGGTCAAAAACGGCCGCCGAAGGTTCGAGAACGTGTTCAAGAGTGCGGCCAGGATGATTCTCGAAAGGGAGGATCTCATCGAGAAGGTCATGGTGAACGGTAAGAGCACCTATGACTTCAAGATCTTCCGGATGGGGAAGAAACACGTGATCGGCATGTACGACGAGATCAACAGTTTCGTCTCCATCATAAAGGATGCGGCCGAGGGGGGCTCATCGAGGGAAATGGCCTTTGTGCTGGTAGGTGAGCCTGGAAACGGCAAGACCTTTTTCGTCGACAGCTTCTGCGCACTTTACCGGCGCTTTCTCGCCCAGGAGGAAAACCGCAGGTATACCTTTAATTTCAAGAACCTTGAGAGACTGGGCACCTATGGAAAGATCAAAGTCATCCAGTCCCAGACCTTCGAGGATCCCATGATTCTGGCCATGAATCTTTTCCCGGATCAGGATCGAAACAAGGCCTACCTCGCCGAGCAGGGAGGTTTCAGCGACGAGGAGATCGATCAAATCTATGAGGATTACAGGCCCCTGGGTGCATGTAGTGACTACATCCTGAACGACATCCGCACCTATGTCGATGAGGACCTTGACAAGATGATGGAGTTCATCGAGGTCGTCCCCGTCCCCTTGAGTGAGAGCCTGGGGACTGTAACCGGGAAATATTCGGCAAAGGACAAGATCACATCCTCGGCCGTAGACCTGCTTGGAGAAGAGTCCATTCAGCGGCTGCTTCACCTGACGGATCCCAACAATCCCTACCGGTTCGACCTGCGCCGGGGAGCCCTGGCCCGGGTGGCCGGAGGAGGGATCCACTTCAGCGATGAGATTTTCAAGAACAAGAAAGACCTCGTGCAGGTATACCTGGGGGTGATCCAGAACCGGAACATCGAGATCGACGGCTTCCGCTGGCCCATAGATACCCTGATCATCGCCACGAGCAACAACGCCGAGTTCAACCGGTTTCTGGCCGAGAAGGAAGAGGCGCCAATCGTGGACCGCTGCCGCATCTGTTACGTGGCCCACAACACAAACTACAAACTTCAGGAGCAGTTGACCGCCTATGCCATCGGGAGCGAGTCCAAGACCACCCTCACCAAGGAACAGCTCCATCAGGACCCCAATTTGAACTATGCGGCCTCCGTGGCGGTGGTGTTGACCCGGTTTCCCAAGTCGGACAAGCTGACGCCCATCGAGATGATGAAACTGGCCGCCGGGGAGGTGGCCGGGGAAAAGAGCATCAAGACCCTGGCAGAAGTCATCGACACCCTCAACCACGAACCGGATATAACCAAACGTTACGGACAGAAGGGGCTCGGACAGAGGGATCTGGGTAGGGCCATCCAGCTTCTCATGGAGACATCGGAGACCAACGAAGGTCGCTGCATGTTCGCCGAGGATATTTTCAAGGCCCTGGAAAGGGTGATCCTGGACTATGTGACCGAGGCCAACGACCGGGCGAAATACTTCGAGGACCTCAAGATCGCCAGGGGGTTGTACCGCGAGAGGATCATGACGGAGATGTTCAATGCTTACATGGATGAGCCCTTCGCAATCAAGAAGGACGTTATGAACTACGTGAACATGATCATCGGCATCGATGCGGAAAACCTCGGGCCCGATAAGATGTGGAAATATAAGGATCCCCAGACAGGGGAGCTCAAGGCCCTGAAAATCGATGAGCGTTATATCCAGAGCGTGGAGGAAAGGCTGGGGCTGAAGACCAAGGAGCAGCGGGAAAGCTTCAGGACCTCCATCCGGAAGATTTACGGGCAGAAAATGTCGGTGGATACGAGTTACGATTTCATGGACAACATCGAGCTTGTAAAGGCCGTGACGGATGTCCGTTTGAAATCGGATATCGCAGGGGCGGGGAGCCTGATAGGAGCCCTGGCGAATCGTACCAACGATGAAAACCAGAAGCTCTATGACCGGATGATCGACACCATGCTGAACAAGCTCGGGTATTGCCAGACCTGCGCTCAGAAGACCATTGAGTATTTCTGCACCCAGAACGATGAAAACTAGCCGAAAGCCCTGTGGAGAATGAAAAAGGTGGCAGGAGGCGAATGGTTGGTTTTCAGCGGATGGAAAATCGAAGACGCCTTTTCGGCATGACATGTACCGGGCGTTCGGCCGGGAGACGGACGAAGTGAGAAGAGAAGAAGAACAATGTCCGGAGAGAAGCCGGGATAAGGAAGTGATGGAAGCGGAAGCAGGTGAAAAGCACCGAATCGTGCCGCCCCGGAAAATCGGCGAATGGACACGGGCCTTTGAGATGGGGCTCTACGGGATCCATGATATGAATCTCCTCCATTCCGGTTCTCTTCCCAGCGCCCATTATACCCGCAGCCTCCGGTCCCTGGATGAACTCCTTGAAAGGGATCTCCTGAGGGAAAAAGACGGCTTCCCGCGCAAGATCAGGATCGGAAGGCTCGTCAAACCCGGCGGGGGCGGAAAGGGCAAGGTCATCCTGGTCCCCACCACGGTGGAGGAAAAGTTCGTCCATGACCGCCGGAGCGGAGACCCGGAAGAAGAGGGGGCCTCGGGTGGGTCTGGCGAAGGTGAGGAAGGCGAGGTGATCGGTGAGGAACCCCTTCACGGCACTGAAGGGTCCGGGACCGGCGGGGCCGGCCATGGAGAGGGAGGGGAACACGAGATCGAGTCAAGCGCCTATGACCTGGGAAGGATCCTCACGGAGAAGTTCAGGTTGCCCAATCTGGAGGACAAGGGAAAGAAGCGCTCCCTGACCCGCTACACTTATGATCTCACGGACAGGCATCGGGGTTTCGGTCAGATCCTGGACAAGAAGGCCACCCTTCGGAAGATCATCGAGACGAACATCAATCTGGGACGCATCAAGAACAAAGAAACCATTGATCCCACGGATCTGATCGCTTCGCCCAGGGACAATGTCTACAGGATACTCTCCAAGGAGAAGGACTATGAATCCCAGGCCATGGTGTTTTTCCTCAGGGATTATTCCGGATCCATGACCGGGAAACCCACGGAGATCGTGGTCTCCCAGCATGTCCTGATCTACTGCTGGCTGATGTACCAGTACGAAAAGCAGGTGGAGACAAGGTTCATTCTTCATGATACCGAGGCAAGAGAGGTCCCGGACATCCACGCCTATTACAACCTCACGGTGGCCGGGGGAACCCGGATCGCCTCCGCCTACCGTTTGGTAAACGAGATCGTGGAGGAGGAGAACCTGGTACGGGATTACAATATCTATGTGTTTCACGGTACGGATGGGGATGACTGGGACAAGGACGGCAAGGAGACGGTTCCTGAAATCAGAAAGATGCTCGGCTATTGCAACCGTTTCGGGATCACCATCTCTGAGGCCGGATCGATCTCCAATTCCCAGAGCACGGTTGAAAATTACGTTAAGGATTCCGGCCTGCTTGAAGAGTATCCCAAGAGAATACGGATGGATGTGATCAGCGGGGAAGCGGGGGAAGAGCGGCTCATCGAGGGAATAAAGAGGTTGATTTCGCCATGAAGTAGGCGTTTCAGATAAAGATTCGTCTGCTGGAAAGACCCCCGGGATCGAAAAAGGCGGAAGGCCGGGTGTGAACAAAAACAATGGAACTGATCGATCAACATACCAAGAGGATCATGGAAGGGTGCAAGGAGCGGGCCCGTGACGCAGGACTCCGCTTTCAAAGCGAGACCCTGGAGTATATCGTAACCAACAAAGATCTCCTGGAACTGGGTCCCAAGAACATGATTCCCACCCTTTACGACTACTGGGTCCATGAGGTGGAGGTCCTAAAGGAAAAGGGAAGATACGAACTCTTTCCACACAACCCTTATGAGACTGTGATCAACACCCGTCCGGCCATATCCTTTTACAACGACAACAACCCGGACTGGTTGAACGTCATGATCTTCTACCATGTCCTGGGCCACATCGATTTTTTTCAAAACAACCATTTTTTCAGTCATACATGGGACAAGGATTTCGCCGGGGAGGCCCTCTCCGACAAGCGCCTGATCGCCATGCTCCGGGCCGAGAAAGGCCGATGGGTGGACTATGTGATCGAATTTGCGAGGGGTATCGACAACCTTGTCGGTTACTACAGCGAACTCTCGGAGCGGACCCGTCCCGGAAAAATCAATTCATCCGAGAGGCTGGATTTCTATTTCGACCATTTTCTCCAAGGTATCAAGCAGGTCAAGCTCAGCGATTACCTCAAGGAGGTGGATCGTTACAACCAGAGCCTCAAGCGTTTCGGTGATATGGGAGAGTCGGTCTTTTTCTCCGAAGTGACGAAGAAATACCCGGAGTTTGAGAACCTGTTCAACAAACACAAAAAACAAAAGAAGGAGCCTGCAAGGGACTTGATCCAGTACTTGCAGCAGAATTCTCCGTTTCTTCAGAAACAGGAAAATATCTGGATGAAGACGGTCATGGAGATCGTGCGGAAAACATCGATCTACTTCCAGCCCCAGATCCGTACCAAGATTCTCAACGAGGGATGGGCGAGTTACTGGCATGAGAAACTCTTTCTCGAGGACGACAGGATCAGGGGACATGAGGTGGACTTCGCCCGCGTAAACGCCAAAGTCACCTCGCTTCCCAGGGTGGGAATCAATCCCTATGCCATTGGGATGAGGCTCTTCAACTACATCGAGGAGTGGGCCGAGCGGGGCAGGTTTTCCTATGAATTCGAGAAGATCAAGGATGTGTACCAGCGCAATAAATACGACAAAGAAACTGGAGAAGGGATGAAATACGTGTTTCGGGTCAGGGAGGATTTCGACGACTTCATGTTCATAAATACTTTTCTAACCCAGGATTTCGTGGATCAACACAAACTCTTCGTCGCCGGCAGGAGAGCGAATACCCGGAAGGGGGTATGGGAATACTATGTAAAAAGCAGAAAAGCGGAAGATTACCGGGATATGGTCCTGGATTCTCTTTATCATCCGCCTTACATCGAAATCGATGAGCAGAAGGGTAATGAAAACCTCCTCTACCTGAACCATCACTTTGAAGGCAAGCCCCTGGTAAAGGAGTTCATCCACAATACCATGCTGGGAATCGAGTTTCTCTGGGGGGGGACTGTGAAGCTTGAGACCACTGAGCTGGTTCCGGAGAAGAAGGTGGACAAGCCTTATGCCTTGTTTTACGCTCCCTATTCGGTTCAAAAGGAAGAATCCGATGAGAAGAAGTACAAGGAAACGCGGGTCCTATATACCATGGAGAAGCGAAAGCTCACCAGGACGGTTCTTTAGGACAGGTGTTCAAATGGCTGATATCCAGAAAGCTCTTCAGAATATCTGCAAGAAGATCAAGGAAACCCATCCCCGGCCGCCCCTCACCTACGCGGAATTCCTTGAGATGGCGGCGAAGAACCCCGACCTCGTGCTCAGGAACATCTTCCAGATGATGTACGATATGATCTACCGCTACGTGGGTGAGGGGGTAGACGAGTATCCGGAAGACCCGGAATCGATTCATTACGTATGCTACGACTGCAGCAATCTTTTCGTCAACGGCTCTGACAACCCTTTTTTCGCCGACAGGCTTTTCGCAAACAGGCTCATCAACCACGTGGCCTCTTTCAGGAGAGGAATGCCCCAGAACAGGATATACATATTCGAGGGACCCCACGGGTGTGGAAAAAGCACCTTCCTGAACAACCTCCTTATGAAATTCGAACAATACACCAAGACACCCGAAGGGGCCTGTTACGAAACCATCTGGAGACTGGATAAAAAAGAACTCGGAGTCATCGCCGAACACGAGGCCCACACCCTGCTCATGCAATTGCGCCAACTGGCCCAAGATACCCCTCTGGGTCCCCCGAAACAACACAAGAACCCCTTGTTCCCTCTTGGAAACAAGAGCTATTTAGAGATACCGTGCCCAAGCCATGATCACCCCATCCTGATCATCCCCAAGCCCTATCGGCGGGAAGTGCTCGACGAATTGATCGAAGACAAAGATTTCAAGGAGAAATTGTTCACCGAGAAGCAGTACGAATGGGTGTTCAGGAATAATCCCTGTACCATATGCCTTTCCCTGTATCAGGCCCTTATCGATATGCTGGGATCTCCATCCAAGGTATTCGAAATGGTATACGCACGCAGGTACCAGTTCAACAGGCGGCTCGGGGAAGGTATAAGCGTATTCAACCCCGGCGACAGGGTGACCAAGACCAGTGTCATGACCAATCAGCTCCTCCAGAATCAGCTCAATTCCATATTGAGAGACAGCAACCGCGTGCGCTACATCTTTTCCCGTTATGCCAAGACCAACAACGGGATTTATGCGCTCATGGACGTAAAGGACAACAACAAGGAAAGGTTCGCTGACCTGCACGGGATCATCAGCGAGGGTGTACACAAGGTGGAAGACATCGAAGAAAACGTAAACTCTCTCTTCCTTGCCCTCATGAACCCCGAGGACAAGGAAAACATCCCCGGCATCCAGACCCAGTCCTTTTTCGACCGGATCACCTATATCAAGATCCCCTATATCCTGGACTACAACACCGAGGTAAAGATCTATAAAAACATCTTCGGTGACCAGATCGAGAAGAGCTTTCTTCCAAGGGTCCTCCAGAACCTCGCCAAGGTGATCATATCCTCGCGGCTCAATACCCGTTCAAAGGCGATGGAGGAATGGATCAGCGATCCCGGGAAGTACAGCCGATATTGTGACGATAATCTCCAGTTGCTGAAAATGGACCTTTTCGCAGGCTATATACCCACCTGGCTCACGGAGGAAGACCGGAAACGGTTCACGGCCAAGCGTCGAACCCGTATTATCGCGGAATCGGAGATGGAGGGGGACAGGGGCCTTTCCGGCAGGGATTCCATCAAGATATTCAATGAGTTCTATTCCACCTACGCCAAAAAGGACAAGCTCATCAACATGGCCATGGTATACCATTTTTTCAAGGAACACCGTAAAGACCTATCCGAGTTGATCCCGGAAGGATTCCTGGATTCCCTGGTACGTTCGTATGATTATGCAGTTCTGCAGGAAGTAAAAGAGTCCCTGTACTATTACAATGACGACCAGATTTCCCGCGATATTAAAAATTACCTGTTTGCAGTGAATTTCGAGGTTGGGACGGTTGAACGCTGTATCTATACGGGAGAAGACCTTGAGATCACCGAGGAATTCTTCGAGGGGATAGAACGACGGATCCTGGGGAGCGACGAGGAGGATAATGCCAGAGTCGAATTTCGAAAGGATATCCAGAAACAATATGCCTCGAAGACCTTGACCCAGGATATGCTGCTTCACGGTAAATCCATTGAGGAAACAGATGTTTACGAGAACCTCTACGAGCGATACGTACACAACCTGAAGGCCAAGGTCATGGATCCCTTTCTCAAGAATGAAAATTTCAGGAGGGCCATCAAGGATTACGATACGGATTCCTTCAAGACCTATGATCGTCGAATCCGGGAAGAGGTCACCTTTCTCATGAAAAACCTGAACGAGAAGTATGGTTACTCCGAACAAGGGGCCAAGGAAATCTGTATGTATGTCATAGACAACAACCTGGCGGAAACCTTTTCGGAGTAAATCATGATGGCCTGAGGGGCCCCTTAAAAACGAGACACGTTCTCGGCGAAAACCGGGTCCTTGAGGAGCCTTTTAGCAAACTTGATGTATTTCGTAACAATAGCCCGCACGGCCAGTTGCAGCGTATAGGACCGGATGGGCTTTTCAATGAGATAATTGATATCCGAGGCCACGCACATGTCCACGATATTGTCGCTCGCGTTCCCGGTGATGATAATGGTGTCCTCATAGGCCATTGGAAATTTATCTACGATACTGTCAAGGAAGGTGAAAGCGGTTTTCTCCCCCAGGAACACATCCAGGACAAAGATCGCCACACCCGTTCCTCTATCCATGCAGAAGGCGAAGGCTTCAGAGGAATCGGTAAAGGCGAATACTTTTCCCCAGGTGTAGAAGCGCTGTACGATCTGGGAGATGAGATCGCACACGACAGGGTCGTCATCTACAATGATTACATCCAAGCTGTCTGACATCCTTTTCCCCATTCATCCGCCTTTGTCACGGTTAAGGCGTAACAAGCTGCGTCAGTCAACGGAATTCCTTATGTGGCCTATTCTATATGCATGCTTCCATAAATGATCCTCTTTTTTCTCCTGCAGATCAAGAGGAAGTTGCATAGCTATGGAGGCCGGGGAGGTAATTCACGCCAAAATAGGTGAACAGAACGCATAGGAATCCCAGGATCGAAAGGATGGCCATCCTTTTTCCCCGCCATCCCCTCATGAGCCTGGAGTGAAGCAGGGCGGCATAGACGAGCCAGGTGATAAGGGACCAGGTCTCCTTGGGGTCCCAGCCCCAGTATCTCCCCCAGGCGGAATGGGCCCACACCGATCCTGTAATAATTCCCAGAGTCAAGAGAAGGAAGCCGATCACCACCATCTGGTAATTCAGGTCGTCCAGGATGTGCTTGGCGGGTATGAGTTTCAGGAAGAGGCTGCTTTCCTCTCCCTGGTCTCGCTGCTTTAAGAGATACATAAGGCTCAGGCCGAAGGCCACTCCGAAGGCTGCGTACCCGAAAAAACAGGTGATAACATGGGCTATGAGCCAGTTGCTCTTGAGGGCCGGAAGAAGGGGTTGAATATGGGTTTTGATATTCGGGGAATAAGAGGCATAGGCCATGGCGAGAAAGGCCAAGGGGGTCACGAAAGTCCCCAGAGTGCGGTTCCTGGTGCGCCTTTCCACCACGGCATAGAGAACCAGGATGGCCCAGGAAAAAAAGATGAGTGATTCATAGAGATTGGAAAGGGGGGCATGTCCGATGCCGAGCCTGTAGGACTCGATCCACCTCAAGGCGATTCCAAAAGTATGCCCCACAAGCCCCGAGAGGGTGACTATCGTGGCGAGCCTCCCGAAGATTTCCTTTCCTATGACCATCATCATGAGATAGAGCAAAAATGAAAAGAAATAGACAAAGGTGATATAACTCAGAATAACGGAATTTATCATGCCTAGTAAATCCTTCCAGTTAAAATGAGATGTTAACAGGTGTTAAGACCAAAAGGGGCGGTTTCATAACCCCGGATTCCGGTCTGATCCCCGGGTCTCCTGGATCATCCGGCAAATTCGGTCCAGTTCCCTTTCCAGTCCGACCGGATTTTTGGGAGATCGGCCCGCCAGATCGATTTGCAGTCCATCCTTTTTTTCTTCCAAGCGAATCCAGACGCGCCTTGGGTGGAGAAAAAAAGTCACGAAGAGTCCCGCCATGATCATGATGAAGCCAGCCCAGACAATGGGAACACCGGGATCCCGACTCACCTGGAGACCTGTGTAAAATTTGCTTTCGATGTCCTCGAGAAAAAAGGTATAGGGCTTGAAGGCCGAAGGGTTCATTCTCGGGGACCGGAGCATGGTCTCTGGAAACTTGCCCTTGAGGGATCCTGGATCCTGAAATACCCAGAATTCATGGCGTTTTTCGTCAGCCCCCCGGACCGATACGAGTACGGCGGGGCTCAACTTGCCCGAAGGGTCGTTGTGCACATCGATGACCCGGAAAACTCCCTCACGATCCGGCAGTTCACGGGGGTGTCCCCTGTGCACATCGAAACGGAATGTCTTTCCGGGCGCTCCTGCTTTTTCCAACCGAAGACGGATGGTTCCCGGGATCTTACCATAAGATGCCTGGTAAAAGGTGATCCCCTGGAAGGTCACGGGATGGTTGACAGAGAGGGGGCTTTCCAGGAGCACCTCTCGGCCGCGTAGAAATTTGAGATCGGAACGGTACTCCTTAGGGGATCCGTTTTCATAATACCGTACCGTGAACTTTTCGCAGGCCACTCGGAATGGGAGCTTGATAACCTCGCGGCTCCTGGTGATCATGACCCTGTCGGAGGATTCTCCTTCGGGAATATTGATAAAGCCGTCGAATCCGAAAAGGGAGCCGACGATTGCCCCGGCCAGGATGAGGATAACGCTGAAGTGGACGATAAAGACCCCGAAATACCCCAGTCCCCCCTTCTCTCCGAAAAAATAGACGGCCTTTCCCGAATCTTTTTCATGGATATTCCGGTAACAGCGTTTCAGAATCCCCCGCAGATGGTTGATCACATCGGCCCTGTCGGCTTTCAGGGTAAGGCTCCTGAGGGGCCAGTTACCCTCGAAGACCTTGTCCCGATCCGGTCGCGGAACTCGCCGGTAGAGCCTCCAGTTCTGGGGGAAGCGATCGATGGAACAGATGAGGAGATTCAGGGCCAGGAGCCCGATGAAGAGCCTGAACCAGAGGGAATGGTAAAGATCGGAGAACTGGGGAACGACCGTTCCCAGAATGGAAACGGCGGCAAGGCCTAGGAGAAGAAAAAAAGTAAGTCTCAAGGATTTGAGAAATCGCCACAAAGGGTGTGGACTCTGGGATTTCTTGGATCTGGTCATTATCAGCATACTCCGCTTTAGGAATTAGCCCTCGGCCTCTCAAGGTGTGCTTGGACCAGGGGAGGCCCGGGAGGGGATTTCGTTTTAACCTCAATTTTGCATGAACAATCTCTTCGATACCTTGCAACTTCGCAAACTCGACGGTTGCAAGATTTGCAAAAACTAACACGTATACGGATCTTTTTAAACTGTAAAGCGAAAACGTCATTCGTCTTCGCCAGGATACCCTGTAGCTTGGCTTTAGAGAGTGCCCATCCATAAAGCAGGCAATTTTGTTCAAGGTCAAGGAAGGCGAAGATTTTAACCGCAGGAATACATTGAAGTATTTCGAGGATTAAAATCTGAGCCTGACCTGTCTGCCGTGCCTGCCTGCCCCTTGGGAAAAGGGCCATTTATGGATGGGCACTAGGGAGGAATGGAGGGATGAGAAGGCACTGAAGCACTCTTTAGCGAAGGCGGGGGCGCTCCGTCGCAATTCCGCTCAAGATGACCCGCTGCCTGTAGCGGGGAATTTCATTGAGTAGGGAATAGGGAAAAGATTTGACCGTTATCCCGAAATCTAGTAAATACCGACCTAAACCCGAATCGGCCGCTCGGTCGTCTATTCCCTTTTCTTTTCTATTATTTAATGGGGATTTCAAAGATGTTGGATCTGAAATTTATCCGAACGAATCTTGATCTCATCAAGGACATGCTGGAGAAGCGGGGTTACAATACTGATATTTCCGCTTTTTCGTCCATTGACGAGAAAAGGAGGAGCATCCTTCCCGCCCTGGAGGAGCTTCGCCACCGGCGGAACAAGGCAAGCGAAGAAATCGCCGAAATGAAGAAACAGGGAAGGGACCCCTCCCAGGTCATTTCGGAAATGAGGAGAGTTTCCTCAGAGATCAAGTCCCTGGAGGCGGAGCTATCGAAAATCGAGGAAAACTTGTCACCTCTTCTTATGGTCATTCCCAACGTGCCCCACGAATCGGTTCCGGTGGGACGGGACGAAAAAGACAATACCGTGATCAGGACCTGGGGAGAGATCAGGGAGATGGACTTCAATCCCAGGCCCCACTGGGAGATCGGGGAAGACCTCGGAATCCTGGACTTTGGAACCGCGGCCAAGATCGCAGGCGCCCGATTCGCTCTATATCGGGGCGCGGGCGCCTTGCTTGAACGGGCCTTGATCAACTTCATGCTGGACGTCCATACCCGTGAACACGGGTATACAGAAGTACTGCCCCCTTTCCTTGTAAACAGCGCGGCCATGACCGGAACGGGTCAACTTCCCAAGTTTAAGGAGGACCTTTTCAAGATCGAAGACTGGGATCTCTACCTCATACCAACGGCCGAGGTGCCCGTAACCAACATCCACCGAGAGGAGGTTCTGAGGGAAGAAGACCTTCCCCTTTCCTACGTCGCTTACACACCCTGCTTCCGATCAGAGGCCGGCTCTTACGGAAAGGATACCCGCGGGTTGATCCGACAGCACCAGTTCAACAAGGTGGAATTGGTCAAGTTCTCCAGGCCCCGGGAATCGTACGAGGAACTGGAAAAGTTGACCGGGGACGCCGAGGATATCCTGAAACGGCTGGGGCTGCCTTTCAGAACCGTTTGCCTGTGTACAGGCGACCTGGGCTTTTCCGCTGCAAAGACCTACGACCTTGAAGTCTGGCTTCCCGGCCAAGGGGTTTACAGGGAAATTTCATCCTGCAGCAATTTTACGGATTTTCAGGCCCGGCGGGCCGGTATCCGTTACAAGCGTAAGGGTGCTTCTGGAACTGAACTGGTGCACACATTGAACGGTTCGGGACTGGCCGTAGGAAGAACGGTTGTGGCGATCCTTGAAAACTATCAGCAGGCCGACGGAAGCGTTGTCGTTCCCGAAGCCCTGGTGCCCTACATGGGAGGATTGGAGGTTATCGCGTCTGAACCCAAATGAACGAGATCCCTTTCCATTCCAAGACCTGGATGAAATATCAGAAGCGGCTCAGGCGCGAGGCCCGGATCAACTACTATCTCCGGAGACTACCATGGCTGGGAATTTACGGGATCGCGATCTTTGCCCTTTTGGCTTCCACTTTTTTCTCGGTGTACTGGATTTTTACCCGGCTTGGGAAGGCCCCCGGGCAGGAAATCCGAAACCGTCACCAACCGCCCACCCGCCCCTGGAGCAAAAAGGACCTGGTCCTTTTCCTGAAAGGCATGAATCTGGATCTCACGAAGGAACCGGACCCCCTTCCCGTCACAAAAAACGGAAGACGGTTCCTGGTGGAGACCTCCATCGATCCTTCCCTCCAGGCATATATGGAAAAGCTTCTTAGGCGGTCCCTCACTTTGCAGGCCGCGGCGGTGGTGCTGAGACCTAAAACGGGCCAGATCCTGGCCATGGCCCAATATCCGGGCAAGGAAGGCGGGAACGGGGAAAACCTGTGTCTCAAGGCGGAATTCCCTGCGGCCAGCCTTTTTAAGATTGTATCGGCGGCCGCGGCCATCGAGACCAGGGGCTTCTCTCCTGAAACCACCCTGTCATACAGGGGAAGGAGGTATACCCTTTACAAGAGTCAATTAAAACGCAGGGAAGGCCGATATTCCAACAAGGTGACTTTCGAGCGCGCCTTTTCCAAGTCCATTAATCCCGTTTTCGGCAAGATAGGTATATACGAATTGGGTCGTGATGTGCTGGCGGATTACGCGAACCGTTTTCTTTTCAACCTGGAAATACCCTTCGAATTTCCCCTTGAGGAGAGCAGGGTAAAGATCCCCGAGGACGATTTCGGGCTGGCTGAGATTGCTTCCGGGTTCAACAAGAAGACACTGATCTCACCCCTTCATGCAGCACTGCTGGCGGCGATCGTCGCCAACGGGGGGACCGTGATGGAACCTTGGGTGATCAGGTGGGTCCGGGATGATCAGCAGCACCTGTTGTACCATGCCGCCGTTCGTAAAATTGCCAGAGTGATCGAGGCGAGTACGGCCAGGAGAATGAAGAGCCTGATGGCTGAAACCGTCAAGACCGGAACCTGCAGGAAGGCCTTCCTACCGCTCACCAGAAAAAAGAAATTCAAGGGATTGGAACTGGGCGCCAAGACCGGAACCATCAATGACAGGAATGATCGGTTCAAGTACGACTGGCTGTCGGCCTACGCCGTTTCTGCAAATGGGAACGACGGCATCTGCGTGGCCGTTCTCGCCGTGCACGGAAAGAAACTAGGGATCCGGGCCAAGGACCTGGGCAGGGAGATTATCCGGCATTATTTCACCTCCTGATTTCACCTCCTGATATGAAAGGATTGCACCATGTGTGGAATCGTTTGTTACGTTGGCCAAAAGGAGGCCAAGTCCATCCTCCTGGAGGGGTTGAAGAGGCTTGAGTACAGGGGATACGACTCAGCGGGGATGGCGGTCCAAAACGGACACGACGTGGCCCTTTACAGGGCCGTTGGGAAGATTTCCAAACTGGAGGCAAAGACGAACGGAAAGGAAATCCCCGGCACCAGCGGGATCGCCCATACCCGTTGGGCCACCCATGGGGAACCGACCGAGGAAAACGCTCACCCCCACAGGGACCAAAACGACAATGTGTTCCTCATCCACAACGGTATCA
>JAFDEE010000080.1 GCA_019310525.1 Deltaproteobacteria bacterium
TGCCTTTCAAATATCCGAGGCTCCCCGGATGGCGTATTCACTGAATCTTTCCCCAGGATATCTCACAGCACCTCTTCCGGAAGGTCTTTCTTTTGTAACCTTGTGGTCTCTTGTTATCCTCATGGAATCCCAGCTCAGGGTGTTCCGGGAATTCGCGCTCATGGGGTGGCTTTAGTGAAATTTTGCAAAACCCATACCAGCAGGACTAAAGACAGTGTCTCAAGCTCCTGAAAGAAATGAATATCGGTAGCCGGTCCTGCTGAAGCGGCGTACATCAAGACCGGGAACTGCATCCGTCCAGGTGGAATATCTTTTGCAGTGATTGGTTTGGATCAAATCTGTTTTCTGAGGAGGCTGCGGTGACGGCCGCTATTACCCTTAAAGGTATAGACAAGGCCATTGAGAACCTGAGATATCGGAATCGAAACTCCTCCAAGTTCCGGCTCCTTCAGGCCATCCGGGCCTATTATCGGGACGAGCATTCCCTCGAAACGATCCGGGAGATCGATTCCGATGAATTAATCAGGACCCTCTGGGCGGTCGGTGACAATCCCACCAAGCTGAAACACAGGCGCAAAAACCTCAGCAGCCTCCGCTCTTCTATTAACGCTGATCTTATAAGGATCTACCACGAAAATAAAAATCCGGAAGGAATCATTATTGGGCCTTCCAATACCTTTATCATGTCTGATGAAGCCAAGGACAGTGCCCTTGAAGCCCTCAAGTATGGTGCAGAGAAGGGTGGAGGGGCCTCTCTTCAGGAACTCCTGGAGGTCCTCGGAAGTGTAAAGGAATTGCTTTCCCGCCGGGATGTGTTGCTGGAATCAGATGCACAGCAAGAAGCGGCGGGATTCAAGGAACTGAGAGATCTTGTTCGGGAGTTGTCGGAAAGAGTGGGTCTCGAGATCTTGGGAAATGGGCCTGCGGAGGGCGAAGAAGGGCAAGGTCGGGGAGCCTACGGGGAAGGAATTCAAGATGATCGCTCCGGAGAAGGAGTGCCCGGAACAGGGAAGATGATAGGAGGAGGGGGGTCACTGGAGGGTCATGAAGGAGGACAAGAAGAAGGTAGTCATGAAGATGTGGTGAATAGAGGAAAACCTACGGTTTTAGCTGAAGACGAGGTAGAGGAGCTTGGAGAAGAGGATGGACTGGAGGCTGCGGAAGAGGAGGATATTGAAGAGGCTGAGCTTGAGGATGAGGCTGTAGAGGAAGAGGTAGAGGGTGAGGTTGAAGAGGTAGATGAGCTTGCTGAAGACGAGTTGGAGGAGGTTGATGAGGGGGAACTGGATGAAGTTGCTGAAGAGGTTGAAGAGGTAGATGAAGTTGCTGAAGATGAGGCCCTGGATGAGGCATTAGAGGTAACTGAGGATGATGAGCCGGAGGAAGTGGAAGAGATTGAGGAAGGGGAGTTGGAGTTGATGAGATTGAAGATGGAGAGTTTGCCTTAGAGGAGGAAGAGGAGGGTGAGGTAGATGAGCTTGCTGAAGACGAGTTGGAGGAGGTTGATGAGGGGGAACTGGATGAAGTTGCTGAAGAGGTTGAAGAGGTAGACGAGGTTGCTGAAGATGACCTGGCGGAGACAGGAGATGATGTAGAAGAGGTGGAAGAGGCTGAGGAGGTTGAAAGTGACGATCTTGAGAATGAAGAGGCAGAGGAATCCGATCTGGAGGAGGTGCTTGAAGAAGGGATAGCCGAAGAGGAACCGGTGGTTCTTGCTGAAGACGAGGTAGAGGAGCTTGGAGAAGAGGATGGACTGGAGGTTGCGGAAGAGGAGGATATTGAAGAGGCTGAGCTTGAGGATGAGGCCGTAGAGGAAGAGGTAGAGGGTGAGGTTGAAGAGGTAGATGAAGTTGCTGAAGATGAGGCCCTGGATGAGGCATTAGAGGTAACTGAGGATGATGAGCCGGAGGAAGTGGAAGAGATTGAGGAAGGGGAGTTGGAGGATGAGGGGGAACTGGATGAAGTTGCTGAAGAGGTTGAAGAGGTAGACGAGGTTGCTGAAGATGACCTGGCGGAGATAGGAGATGATGTAGAGGAACTGGAGGATGTGGATGCGGTTGACGGTGATGACATTGAGGGAGAGCTTCTTGAAGCAGGAGGTGGTGATCAGGGGACCCTTCAAGGGAAAGGGGACGACGAGGAGATCTCCATAGATGAAAATGTGGGGTTTGCTCAAGATGATGGTGAGGGATCAGCAAAAGGGGGTGGTCCTGAAAAAGGGGAACCACTTGATGATACAGGGGATTTCAAAGAAATCGAACTATTGGAAAGGGCCGAGGCCGAAGGGGGATTGCTGGAGGAGAAGGGCCTTGGATGGGACGATGAAGAGGGGATCGAAAATGATGAAAAGGCGAGGTTGCTGGCTGAGCAATTTAATCAGTCCCTTGCCGCCATGGACAGGTTTTTCAATCAGTACCTGCTTATTCCCAAGGGAAAATATCCGGTTGGAAACGGTGGACCCCCTGGAAAAGAAAGGCCAAAGGCTTGGCTTGAGATGGCTCCATTTTACATGGGAAAGTTCCCGGTCACCAATGCCCTGTTTGAAATCTTCGTTGAAAAGACCGGTTACAAGACCACGGCCGAGAGATTGGGATACGGCACGGTTTATTACCCGCGGGCACGGAAAAGAATAGATGAAGAGACAGGCCTGGAGACCCTGGATTGGCGCTCAGATCTTACAAGTAAAACGGTGGAAGGCGCTTGCTGGTATCAGCCCCTTGGTCCGGGAAGCACGCTTCATGGAAAACGAAGCCACCCGGTGGTCCAGGTGAGCCTCGAAGATGCGATGGCTTTTGCGGCATGGACCGGGAAGAGACTCCCCACCGAAGAGGAATGGGAGGCTGCAACACGGACCGCACAGGGCTATCCATTCCCCTGGGGTAAGGAATGGAAAGAAGGGGCGTGCAATGTCGAGGAAAGTCTTGTTGGAGATACCACGCCCGTCGATCGGTTCCTGGACTGGGGGAACGAGTTCGGAATCGCGGACGCTCTGGGGAATGTTTTGGAATGGACCTCTTCCCCATGGGAGCCGGAGGAGGAAGGAAAACGATACTTTATTGTAAAGGGAGGGAGCTGGATTTCAAATCGGCCTCTGTTCCTGTGGAATAGGTTCAAGATGGAGCCGGATTCCACTTCAAATATTTTAGGATTCCGATGTATCGCCGTCTAACCGCGTTAATTGTCCCGCCGTCTGTAAATTCTCTTCATACACAAGATGATGTAGCATTTTGTGTTGACACGCCTCAACATGTTGTGATAGTCCTTTCGTAACTGCCTTATAATTTCCAGATAGTTTTAGTTTCTTTCGCGTTTTTCAAGGCCTTTTCGCCCCGGGGTAAACCGGAAGGCCCCATCAATCATTCAAAAATTGAACCCGGCAATACAAGCGTCCTTGGTTTCATTTTCTTTCAGAGGTGATATCTATGTTCGAAAGCATCAAGAAGCGGGACGGAAGAGAGGTACCGTTCGATTCCACCAAAATTACAGCCGCCATTGCAAAGGCGGGAAAAGCGACAGGAGAGTTCGGCGAAAAGGAGGCCAAAAAGCTCACCCTGCGGGTTCTTACCCTGGCCCACGAAATGCGCCTGGACCCCACCCCGGAGGTGGAGGAGATCCAGGACATCGTGGAGAGGGTGCTCCTGGATTCTCCCTTTTACAAGACGGCCAAGGCCTATATCCTTTACCGGGAGCAACATGCACAGATCAGGAATATCGTGGCCAAGGCCAACGTTGATCTGGTGGAGAATTACATCCGGAAGCTGGACTGGAAAATCAACGAAAACAGCAACATGTGTTATTCCCTCCAGGGGCTGAATAATTACATTTCATCGGATATAACCTCTGAATACTGGCTCAATCGCATATATCCCCCTGAAATCAGAAGGGCCCACAAGGAGGGGGATCTCCATATCCATGATCTCAGTCTCCTTTCTGTTTACTGTGTTGGATGGGACCTGAAAGACTTGCTGATGCAAGGATTCCGGGGGGTGCGCGGAAAAGTGGAAAGTGCTCCTCCCAAGCACCTTCGATCGGCCCTGGGGCAGATCGTGAATTTCTTTTACACCCTTCAGGGAGAGGCGGCCGGGGCTCAGGCGATCTCCAACTTCGACACCCTGCTGGCCCCATTTGTCCGGTACGACAACCTGGATTATCGGGGAGTCAAGCAGGCCCTTCAGGAGTTTGTTTTCAATATAAATATCCCGACGAGGGTAGGGTTCCAGACGCCCTTTACAAATATCACCCTGGACCTGACCCCTCCCTCCATCTTAAAACATCAGTACGTAATCATCGGTGGAGAAGAACAGAAGGAGACCTTCGGTGAGTTCCAGACCGAAATGGACATGATCAACCGGGCCTTTGCCGAGGTGATGATCGAAGGGGATGCGAGAGGGCGGGTTTTTACCTTTCCTATTCCCACCTACAATATCACGAGGGAGTTTGAGTGGGACAATCCCAATCTGGATCCTGTCTGGAAGATGACAGGGAAATACGGCATCCCGTACTTTTCTAACTTTGTCAACTCCGACATGTCCCCTGAAGACGCCCGCTCCATGTGTTGCCGGCTTCGCCTGGACAACCGCGAACTCCTCAAGCGGGGTGGAGGGTTGTTTGGCGCCAACCCCCTCACGGGTTCCATCGGGGTGGTCACCATCAACATGCCGCGGATCGGCTATCTGGCCGGCAGCCGGAAGGAATTCTTTGATCGATTGGGTCAGATGGTGACCTATGCCAAAGAAAGTCTGAATATCAAACGAAAGGTCCTCGAGCGGTTTACTGAGAGCAATCTTTACCCGTATTCCAACTTCTACTTGAGGGAGATAAAGAAGCATACCGGTTCGTATTGGAAGAACCATTTCTCCACCATAGGCATAATAGGAATGAACGAAGCCTGCCTGAACTTTCTGGGGGAGAATATCGCGAGTGAGAAGGGAATAGCATTCTCGCTTGAAGTCATGGATTTCCTGAGGGAACAAATTTCGGAAATCCAGGAAGAGTGCGGCCACATTTTCAACCTGGAGGCCACACCGGGTGAAGGCACCTCCTATCGACTGGCCCTCATGGACAAGGAGCGGTTTCCGGATATCATATGCGCCAACGAAGAAATGTACAGGCAGGGAGCCGCCCCGTTTTACACCAATTCCACCCAGCTCCCTGTAAACTACACCGATGACATCTTCGAAACACTGCTCTTACAGGACGAATTGCAGACCAAGTATACAGGTGGGACGGTCCTGCATATCTTCCTGGGAGAGCAGATCAGCGAAGTAGAGACCGTGAAATCCCTGGTTCGAAAAGTAGTGAGCCGTTTCAGGTTGCCCTACTTCACCCTCAGCCCAACCTTCAGTGTCTGTCCCTCCCACGGCTATCTAGAGGGAGAAAAGGAGGTCTGCCCGATCTGTAAAGGAGAGACCGAAATCTATGCCAGGGTTGTCGGATACCTTAGACCGGTGAACCAGTGGAACAACGGGAAACGGGCCGAGTTCGGCATGAGAAAGACCTTCCAGGTGCCGGCGATCGACGAGGAATTCAAGGAACCGGACATCTCTCTCCCTTACGAAAAGGTGGAGGCCCGCTGCGCATGATATAATGGGCTACCGAGGATGCGGACCATTTCTGAACGTCTTCGCAAAGGATGAGCAGAAAACAAGAACATGGTCATCGGTGGACTTCAAAAAAATTCGTTCATAGATTTTCCCGGCCGTATAAGTTGTGTGCTTTTCCTGAAAGGGTGCAACTTCCGGTGCCCCTATTGCCACAACCCCGAACTGGTCTTGGGGACCTTTCAAGGTACCCAGTCCTTCGACCAAAAGCAGGTCCTGGATTTATTGCAAGCTCGGTCGGGTTTCCTGGAAGGCGTGGTGATCACGGGAGGAGAGCCGACCCTCCAACCTGACCTTCTCTCGCTGTGCAAAACGATCCGGGCCCTTGGATACCCTGTAAAACTGGATACGAACGGCAGCCGACCCGACGTCCTGGAAGACCTATTCAGCCATGGTGCGGTGGACTACGTGGCCATGGACATCAAGACTGATCCCCGCCGATATCATGGGCTTACCCCCGAGCCTTTGGATCCGACCACGATTCTCACGAGTATCCGGATCATCATGACATCCGGTGTCCCTTACGAATTCCGGACGACCTGCGTCAAACCCTTCGTCGATGGGGGAATCGTTCGGAAGATCGGAAAAAGCATTGAAGGAGCCGCACGTTATGCCCTCCAGACCTTCCATCAGGCAAAGTGTATCCTGAACCCTGATTTTTTCGTAAGCCAGAATGGCGCGGGGTACTCAAGAGAGGAAATGGAGCGTCTGAAGGCTATCGCTGAGCCCTGGGTGGAGGAGTGTATCCTTCGCTGACGATCTCCTTTACTTTTCATTCAGCTCAGAGGAAAGTTCAACGTGCCATAAACCCGATAATCCGTCACCTTATACCGTCCTACCTGTTCGTCATCCGATCCATCATCAATGCAACAAATCCTGCTGCCGATGAATTTATCTTTATTACAATATGTTAAAGCATCCTGACAGCACCCGATAGGTGAAGGGTAAAAGGATGTTCCCTCCGCTACGTTCCCGCCAAACAGCCGGCGGGCAGGCGCTACGCCGTCCATGGCTCCGCTCACTGCCGATTTTGGCTCTTCCGCTCTCCCTGCCTGCGGCAGGCAGGCTGCTCCAGAGCCAAAATAGGCCGCTCCTGGGAAAATCCTTTTACCCTTTCTTGGACAGGCGGTCACGCATAATTTGGGATATAATCTGAATCTTTGCCTTGACATGGTCTATTGCACCTCGTAAGGGTTGGAGAAGGTTTTCTCTGGGAAATAGAAAAGGGAGGCATGCCTTTATGCGGGTATTCATGACTGGAGGGACTGGATTTGTCGGACGGACCCTGGCCAGGGCTTTTATAGAAAAGGGCCATGAAGTGACAGTGCTGACCAGAAGTCTGAAAAATCCCGGCCTCTTGCCCCAAGGCGCGGGATTTTTAGTGGGAGACCCAACGGAACCGGGACCATGGCAAAAGGAAGTCGCAAACCATGACGTAATTGTGAATCTTGCCGGGGCCTCCATATTTTCACTCTGGACCAAGAGAAGAAAGGAGGCGATCAAAAAAAGCAGGATCCGTACGACGAAAAATTTGGTCATGGCCCTTAAGGCGCGCAAGGGCCTGGATACGGTTTTTCTCAGCGCCTCGGCGGTGGGTTATTACGGGCACGGTGGAGATGAGGTTTTCTCAGAGGAGAGCCCTCCCGGAGACGGATTTCTTGCACGGCTCGCGGGAGAGTGGGAGCGAGTGGCTCTGGAGGCGGAAACCTTGGGATGCCGCGTATTGCTTTGTCGATTTGGAGTGGTTCTGGGAACCGAGGGCGGGGCGTTTCCCAAAATGATATCTGTTTTTAGATGGGGACTTGGAAGCCGGTTGGGTGGCGGGAATCAATGGTTTTCATGGATTCACGAAAGGGATCTGGCACGAATTTTTCTTTTTCTGGCTGAAAGAAAAGATGCTGTGGGTCCTGTAAATTTCACGGCACCCGAGCCCATACGAAACAGGGACCTTACCGGAATGCTGGGGAAGGCCCTGGGAAGACCGACTTTTCTGCCTCCGGTTCCCACGTTTCTCATTAAAACACTTGCGGGAGAATTCGGCCGTATGCTCCTTGAAGGGCAAAGGGCATTGCCAAAAAAACTTATGGGTATGGGATTTCAGTTCGAGTTTCCTTGTTTTATGGGGGCGGTCGAGGATTTGGTGAGGCCGGGGAGCGGCAAATCCTGATTTCCTAGAGCACAACGTTCGGCACTTCCATTTCCCCCTTTGAAAAGGCCTTAAGAAATGCCTTGACTACGATTGGATCAAATTCTGATCCGGCTCCTTTTGCGATGATCTCTTTTGCTTCAAAGGGAGACATGGCTTTCCTATATGGCCTGTCACTTACCAGGGAATCGTAAACGTCGGCAACCGTAAGGATACGGGCTTCCAAGGGAATGTCTTTGCCGATGACATCATTGTACCCGGAGCCGTCGAATTTCTCGTGGTGGGCAAGTACGATGGGTATTGCACGCCCCAAGGGACCACTTACTGGCTCAAGGATTTCGCCCCCCTTTTCAACGTGGCGTTTGATCCCTTCGAATTCATCTTTTGTGAGTCGGGCGGCCTTGTAAAGAAGGTTCCGGCTTATTTCAAGCTTACCGATATCGTGCAAAAGAGCCGCCGCCCGGACGTCTTCTATTCGATCCGGTCTCAGCCCCATATAGGCTGCGATTTTCGCCGCATAGATAGAAACTCGGTAACAATGGTTTTCAGTGTATTGGTCCTGGGAGATGAAATGCCGAAGGATCACCAATAGACCCCTGTATGTTTGACGCAGTTCGTTCATCTGGGCAGTATTCCGCTCATAAAGTGTGCCCATGGTATAGGCGGTGATGATCAGAATTCCTCCCCATGCTGTCAATTCAAACCACTTGGTGCTTGATGCATTCTTAACCTCATCAAGCCACCAGGGATTGTAATAGACCGCCAGGCTGACCAGTATTACACTGGCAAGGGCGGTAAGGGTGGCATGCCTCCGGCCGTAAAAATAGGCTGAGAAAAGGGTGGGGAGTGTATAAAGACCGAGCAACATTCTCTGGGAGGTAAGAAGGTAGTTCATGATCCCCATAATGATCATCATGGAGAGGATGAGCCAGAGTTCTTTATTCACCTCCATGAGCTTTTCAAAAGTTTTTCTCTTAAGAAACTATTTTTCCATGTTGGTTCCCGGGTGAGAGGTTTTTCGGGGAGAGGAGGTGGATGGGTTTTCACACGTGGCATCCCTGTGGGGGTGTCCTTCGGTACATATCTGGCCGAAGCTCCCATTTTCTCCAGTTTTGAAACAATGTTTTCCGCCACCTTTTCAGGGATGTTTTTACTCAAAACAACAGGAGCCCTCTTGATTATTTTCGTAACGTTGTCCGGGGAAGTGTTTTTCACATATTGAGACAGGAAGGCCCCGATTTTTTCAGCCGCCTCTGAACTGGGGACCATGTTCAAGATTAATGTGCCGGCCTTTTGATTGTTCATGACGGTCTCCTGGAGTACTTGACCGGAAATTTCCCTAAGAAGTCCTGCATTGTAGGAATTGGCCTTTGATTAAAGGGAGTTATCTCAAAGGTGAATATCGGCGGGATGGGAAAATTACTTGAATTTAAGAGCAACACCGGTCACAGGAGCGTAGCCCCGGGCAGCCAAAACCCCAGAATCAAGAGGAAGGTCTCTCCCCGGCCTTCTTGCCAAGGGAACTTCATGGGGTTCAATCTCCTTTCGATGGATATAAAAGAGGCTGGAGAAGGAAATGAACAGCCACCATTCCCTGAAATACCCTTCGGGCGCGTCTCCCTGCAACAGGTACAGACAGCGTATTAAGCACCGGCCCATGACGTTGTTTTAAACGGGATCCTGAATTAAGGATCTCAGTAGGTCAAGAGAAATCTTTTTGCCCGTTACAAGCAATACCACCTCCCTTTTTTGAAACCTCCTTTTTGCCTTGATAAGGGACGCGATTGACAAGGCAGCGGCCCCTTCAACAAGTATTTGGTGTTTTTCGATCATCAACCTTATGGCACTTCTGATTTCTTCTTCCGAAACCAGCAGGAAGTCGTCCACGTATTTCCTGCACATTTCAAAGGTGATTGAATCGGGTTCCAATCCACCGGCTGTCCCGTCCGAAATGGTGGGTTTTGATTCCATATCCAGTATTTTTCCCTCCTTTACGGATTCTGCCATCACCGGTGAATTTTCAGGTTGGCACCCGATGATCTCAATGCCTCCCGATGTCTCCTTCATGTATCCTGCTAGGCCTGAAATGAGTCCACCTCCGCCTACCGGGATCAGCATAGTATCTATCTTTTTAAGTTGATCTTTCAACTCCAGGGCGATTGTCCCCTGCCCACCGATTATTTTTGGATCATTGTAAGGAGAAATGAAACTTTTGCCCGACCTTTGTGCCTCATCCCTAGCGGCTTTTTCAGCCATTACGCAATCATTGCCGTGTTGAGCGATTTCAGCTCCTGCCATTTGAAGGGCCCCAAGCTTGGCCCTGGAAGCATTTTCAGGCAGAAAAATTACCCCGGTTCCCATGAATTTTTGTAAAACATAGGCGATCGCAGCCCCGTGATTTCCCGACGATGCCGTGATGATGCCCCTATTCCTTTTCTCCGGACTTAGGGAAAGATACTTGTTGAGAGCACCCCTGAGTTTGAATGAACCGGTGATTTGGCAATTTTCAAGTTTTAAGTAGGCATTGCAGTTCCCGATTCGACTCAGGTAAGGGGAATACTCGATGGGGGTTTCGCGGATGTGACTTCGGATCCTGGCTTCGGCTTCGAGCACTTCCTGCTTTATATCAATATGCATCGCTGTTCTTCCTTTTTATTTTTTGCAGGGGTAAATTATTGGTCGTTACGAGACAGGGATTTTCCCTGGAACATTTTAAGCAGCATTTTGTGGGTGTTTTTTGTTTCGGTAAATGAATTCCCCGCCGCAAACAGCGGGGAATTCAACCCAAAGGGATTAAATCTAAACTCGCATCCTTTGGAATGCAAATAGAAAGCAGAATCAGCGATACCATGGAATTCAGTCAGTCTACCTTTAGCAGAAGCCCATAACGATTCAAGGCCGTTGATATGGCATTTCCCATTGCTGAACTGATCATCTCCATGGTTGACTCGGTAATTTTTTTATGGCCAATATCGACAAAGTCATTATAACCACGCCGGCCATCTAAACCACATCACCTGGCTCAATTTTGAACCTGCTTCAGCTCAACGACAAGATCGTTTATCCTGTTCAGGGCGGAATTCAGATAATCTTGAGGCAGGCCGTAGCTTATTCTCACGAAGTGATCCATGCCGAAGTGGTCGCCTGGGACGATCAAGACACTTTTTTCATCCAGCAGGCGCCTGTGGAACTCGGTGGAATTTATGTCAAGATTGTAGCGAACAAACGTTATCGCAGCAGCCTTGGGGGGAGAAAAAGTGAAGGTATCCTTGTTGCGGTCCATCCATTGCTCAAGTACCGTAAAGCCGTTGCGGATGTATTCCCTCGTGCGGTTGATAAGTCGGGGCCTGATACCAGGAGAAAGGGCAAGGGCTGCAAGCTTGTTTGCAAGCACGGTTCCGCTGATGGTAACATATTCATGCCGGGCCCAGATTTCATCCAGTGTCTCCTCGGGACCAACCACCCAACCTATACGGAGTCCGGGTAGACCGTATGCCTTGCTCATACTGCCAACTGCCAGCACCTTGTCGTATCGCCCGTAAAAGGATGGGCTTTCTTCTTCTGTTTCACGCTCTGCTCCCCTGTAAACTTCATCAGCCAAAATCCATGCTCCGATCCGATCTGCTATGGAAATGATTCTATCCATTTCCCATTCTGTCAAGATGTACCCGGTCGGGTTGTTGGGATTGCATACGGCGATCAGTTTGGTGTTTGTGGTAACCGTACTCTCCAGCTCATCAAGGTCAGGTGACCACGCCATGTCCTCCCGTAAATTGAAGGTCCTGATGCGGTATTCATGGTTCCTGGAAATGCCCCATATCTGCATATAGTTGGGCAGCATTATGGCGATTTCATCTCCGGGGGACAGGAGAGTCCTGGTAGTGATGTAATTTGCTTCGATTGCCCCTACGGTTACCAATACATTTTCAGGTCTTGCCCCATGGTACATTGCGGCGATATTTCGGCGCAATTCCGGAATACCGTTTACATGAGGATAATTGAGATCGGTATCCAGCAATTCATCTATGAACTTGGTATCACTGGCCAACAATTCCCTTAAAAGAACAGGATGAACCCCGCTTTCCGATAAATTGAAATCTACTTCTTGTTCAAATTTTGACATCATCCTTTCCATGACAAAAGGTTGAAATACTGGCATTTCCTTTCCTCCATATCTGTTTTTGGAATACACAAAGTTATGGAAAGACCTGATTTCACGAGGATGGAATTTCCGTGTTTTTCAATCTCTTCTTTTGTTCACCCGGAGAATTTATTGCTGATATTTTCCGTCATTCCCAGTTTTTAATAAAGAGGGCTTGATGAGAAAATCCCTTGAATGGATCCAGAAGACAGCCGGCCCTTTCCGGCATTGTATGGTTACCGTTCCCTTTCTTTATCTTTTTGAGGGCCGGGCCCAATAAGTGACTTGTAGTTATAAATCGTAGCCCTCGATACTTTGAGTATTTCTGCAAGGCGTTGCGTTGCTCCTCTGAACTGAAACAATCCGCTTTTTTCAAAGGCTTCAACCAACCGGATCCTCTCATCCTGCCCCATTGATTCGGTATTGTTGATCCCGTTTTGACAAAGAAAAGAAGAAACAGAAAGCTCAATCAGTTCGTCAGGATCCCTGGCAAGGGAATCCCTTATTATAAAGGGTGGAGTTTCCTCTGCAGATGCCGTCAGGGCGTTCAAAAGAGCCTTTGCCTTGAGTAGGTTGGAAAAGTCGACATTGATACATATGGCACCGACTATTTTCCCTTTTGGATCCCTGATCCATACGGTCGAGGACTGGAACTCCTTGGAATTTATTTTAATCTTGTAATTCAATTGGTCAGGTGTGTCAGAAGCAAGGTCTTTTGATATAAAGTCCATATCGGGCACAGGGGCGCCTGGTTTTCTCCCGGAAAGATTCCCTGCGACAACCACTGCCGAATGCTCCAAGTCGCTGAAGTCATGAATTACAACCTCGCAATGGGGCCCGACCACGGCCACGAGACCCTCTGCAAGGCGCTTTAATAAGTCCAAAAGACCCATCTTTTCCAAAAGACCCATACCTTCCCCTAAACAAATCGTATTGTTGGTTCCCATACACAAATGGTTTTTTCGTAGCCCCTGGGTCAATCATCTTGAGGCGGATAAATATGCTGATTCTCTGCCTGTATGCCGTTCCAACAGGGCAGGCACCCGCGCAGGCGGGGCATGCTTCTGGAGGTCTATTGGCGAAACCTTGATTTGTTTTTGCTTTGTGCTCTGCCCCTCTCCGGGCTTTGCCGGGGTCAAAGTTTCTGCATTCATGGAAAAATTTCTATTCCTGGAATTGAAGCCGGCTTGTGGTCCAAATCTATCAATAAACCGGGACTCATTCAGTATCTTTGGCTAATAACTCCCGCCCCGCTAAATTGACAAACTGTCAAGGTTGATTTCATATAAAAATATTGACATAATTCGTAATGTAACAAATATGCTAATAAAAACAATAAGATTTATTGTTTCGTATAAGAAATAATTATCAAAATATTAGACACAATGTCAAGGAAATTGTGGATCCTTTGACTCCTGTCCTTTATTTTTCCGGAGCAATAAAGAGAAAAGGCATAAGGCTCCATCATCATTCAAGTGCCGTTACTTCAGGGGCCATCACCGATTTCCCCTCTTCCTTTCTTTTTCCCAGAACCGGTAGCAGGATGTGAATGGCTTTGTCCCTAAATACTTTAGGGACCGATTAAAAAACCTATCTGACACGCGAGACGGTAAAATGGCAAGAATCGTCGGGTTGGAACAAATCAAAGGTGCCTTGAAGAACATTGATGTCGTATCGGTCATCGAGGAAGGATTTGTCAAATACTCCTCCCATGGAAACGTGGTAGTACCACCGGTGGGGGAAATGATAATCCAAGATCCTCCGTGGGATGTCCATATAAAAATAGGGCTATATCACTAGTGTCCGGTTGTTAATCGAACAAATTCAACCCAAATTATGCATGACAAATTTTGAAAGAAGTCATTTGTTTAATAATTACAGACTGTTGGGCATCTTTCCAGGTCAGGTTGCATTCACCAAAAAGGTGCAGTCCGGAAACATCAAATTCATTCAAAATTTGTAACCCTTCGGGATTGCCGATTTTGCCGAATCTGTGCTGCGTTGTAAGGCGTGGGTGAAGGGTAAAAGGATGTTCCCTCCGCTACGTTCCCGCCCAACAACCGGCGGGCAATCACT
>JAFDEE010000081.1 GCA_019310525.1 Deltaproteobacteria bacterium
ATCGCCGCCGTCAGCGTCGTCTTCCCGTGATCTATATGCCCTATCGTCCCCACGTTTACATGCGGCTTCGTCCTCTCAAACTTCTTCTTCGACATCTCTAACCTCCTTGTGACCCACTAAGTGAGGGATCATGGTCGTCGTTAGTTTTCTTGAGTACTTCTTTTCTACGACGGCTTTGTTTCCATAAAATTTTTACCAGCGATAATGCGCAAAAGCCTTGTTCGCTTCAGCCATCCTATGGGTGTCTTCCTTTTTCTTGATGGAAGCCCCTCTGCCGTTGGCAGCGTCCATGAGTTCTCCCGCCAGCTTTGCCGCCATACTTTTTTCCCCCCGGGCCCTCGCAAATGAGATGATCCACCTGATACTCAGGGCCTGACTACGGGATGGTCTCACTTCTGTGGGCACCTGATAGGTGGAACCCCCGACCCGTCTGGATTTCACCTCTACGACGGGCTTTACATTGTTCAGGGCCTTGTGAAAGACACTCAGCGGGTCCTCTTTGGTCCTCTCCCTTATCAAATCAAAGGCCGAATAAAGGATCGACTGCGCGACGCTCTTTTTCCCTTCCTTCATGAGAGAATTGATGAACTTTGCCGCCAACTCACTCTTGTAAACCGGATCGGGCATGATCCTCCGTTTAATGACCGTTCTTTTCCTTGGCATGGGAGAGACTCCTTAGATACTTTTCGGTTTTTTTGCGCCGTACTTGGACCGTCCTTGACGCCGGTCATCCACTCCGGCCGTATCCATGGTTCCCCTTATGATATGATACCTCACACCGGGGAGATCCTTCACGCGCCCGCCCCGAATCATGACCACGGAGTGTTCTTGAAGATTGTGCCCCACCCCCGGAATATAGGAGGTCACCTCGATGCCGTTTGTCAGCCTCACCCTGGCCACCTTCCTGAGAGCCGAGTTGGGCTTCTTGGGTGTCGACGTATAAACCCTTATACATACACCCCTCTTTTGTGGACAACCCTGCAGCGCCGGTGTCTTGACTTTCTTCTTCGCCTTTTTTCGGCCCTTCCTTACAAGTTGATTGATGGTCGGCATGAATTGAACTCCTTACGCTCCATGAACGATAACAGTTACCCTTTGGCAAGGGGGCAAACGCAAAAATATAGTGAATTCACAAAAATCCTTCTTTTATTTCTCTTCCCTCTATTTGTCAAGATATTTTAGAGCGATTCACGGTAAATTTTTATCTTCCTCTGGGAATGATTTCCAGCACCCGCAAATGCCAATCATCGACCGGCGCTGGCAAACCAGACAGTAAGGGCTCGACCCCGAGGCCCCCCACAAATTCCCTACAATGCATTCATCAACATCTACGCCCAAGGATCAGGCGTTTGAAGGACGCTCGGTTCTCTGCCTGCCCGGTCACACACTTTTTCCACCACAGGCCATATTTATTAACAAGCCGCACTCCGGAACCTACCCATTCACCTCGATCTCAAGGTCCCTATAGGCGCTCAGACCTGTTCCAGCAGGGATCAAGCGGCCCATAATGACGTTTTCCTTCAGGCCCTTCAAATAATCGATTTTACCGGCTACGCTGGCGTCGGCAAGGACCTTCGTCGTTTCCTGAAAAGAGGCCGCTGAAATGAAGCTCTCCGTGCTCAGAGAGGCCTTCGTGATACCAAGGAGTAACGGTTCGGCCACTGCGGGTTTGCCCCCGGCCTTCATAATTTTTTCGTTTTCTTCTTCGAACCGCCATTTCTCTACGTGCTCACCCAGCAGGAAATTGGAATCTCCGGCATCTGTTACCGTCACCTGCCTGAGCATCTGCCGGACAATAACCTCGATATGCTTGTCATTGATGCTGACGCCCTGGAGGCGGTACACCTCCTGCACTTCATCAACCAGATACCTGGCCAGTTCCTTCACCCCTCGGATCTTGAGAATATCATGCGGATTGGCTGACCCGTCCATCAAGGGTTCGCCGGCCCGGACATAGTCCCCTTCCAGTACGCTGACATGCTTCCCTTTAGGTATGTAATAATCGATCGGATCTCCCAGTTCCGGGGTAATGGTCACTTTCCGCCTTCCCTTGCTGTACTGACCGAAAGAGACCGTTCCGTCGATTTCACTCAAGACGGCATTTTCCTTTGGCTTCCTGACCTCGAACAATTCGGCGACCCTCGGAAGACCCCCGGTAATGTCCTTAGTCTTCGTGGTCTCACGCGGAATTTTGGCCAGGACCGTTCCGGCCTGGACCTCATCCCCCTCGTTCACCATGATGATGGCACCTATAGGGAGATGGTACCGTGCCTGCACCCTGGATGAACCGGATACGCCTGCGGTTCCACCCTTTTTGTCCTTAATGGAAATCCGGGGTCTCAGATCCACATTCCGGGATTCCACGACAACCCGGCTGATCTTTCCTGTCACCTTGTCTCTCTTTTCCTGGATGGTGACATCGTCGATGATATCCCCGTATTTCACAATCCCGGAGACTTCCGTTAGGATGGGAATATTGAAAGGATCCCATTCGGCCAGGACCTGGTTCGCCTTTACCTTCTCACCGTCCTTTACCTTCAGGACGGCCCCGTAAATGATGGGGTAACGCTCGACTTCCCTGCCGCCCTTTCCGATAATGGAAATCTCACCGTTCCGGTTCATCACCACATGGTGGCCTTCGGCGTTCTGAACGGTCTTAAGGTTCTGGAAACTTACCTCCCCGGGATTCCTGGCCTCGATAGTGGTCTGTTCAACCCGCTTGCTTGCCGTTCCTCCGATATGAAAGGTCCGCATTGTCAACTGGGTCCCGGGTTCCCCGATGGACTGGGCAGCGATGATGCCGACGGCTTCGCCGATATTAACTTCCTTTCCATGGGCCAAGTCCCTGCCGTAACACTTCTTGCATATACCCCGCTTTGTCTGACATGTGAGTACGGATCTGATCCGAATCCTCTCCAGACCCGCTTCCTCGATCTTTTTCACCTTTTGCTCATCTATTTCCTCGTTTGCAGGAACAAGAAGGTCACCCGTAACCGGATCGTAGACATCCTCCAGGGCCACCCTTCCAAGCACCCGGTCTCCGACCCGCTGAATAATCTCCCCACCTTCAATAAGGGCGGAGACCCAGATTCCATCCACGGTGCCACAATCCTCCTCCGTGATCACCGTGTCCTGGGCCACGTCCACGAGTCTACGGGTGAGATATCCAGAGTTGGCGGTTTTCAACGCCGTGTCCGCCAGACCCTTTCTGGCCCCATGGGTGGAAATGAAATACTGGAGAACGGTGAGTCCTTCCCGGAAATTGGAGGTAATAGGGGTTTCTATGATCTCACCCGAGGGTTTTGCCATGAGCCCCCTCATTCCGGCAAGCTGCCGCATCTGATCCTTGCTCCCCCTGGATCCGGAATCCGACATCATGTAAATCGCGTTAAAGCTCTCCGTCTTCACCCGGCTTCCATCGGGACCTTCCACCTCCTCGACCGCCATCTCGTTCATCATCTCGGATGCGACCGTCTCCGTGGATTGGGCCCATATGTCAACAACCTTGTTGTATTTTTCACCGTCCGTAATGAGACCGCCTTTATACTGGTCATCGATCTTCTTGACTTCTGCCTCGGCCTTTTCGATGATCTCTGCTTTTCGGGACGGAATTGTCATATCCTTCATAGAGATGGAGATTCCGGACAGGGTGGCGTATTTGTAACCGATATCTTTCAAACGGTCGGAGAGGATGACCGTCGTCTTGATACCTTCCCTCCGATAGGACTCGTTGACAAGGCGCCTCAATTCCTTCTTGTTCATCACCTTGTTGATAAGGGAAAAGGGAAGGGTTTTGGGCAGAATCTCATAAAGAAGGACCCTCCCGGTTGTCGTCTCTTCCAGCTTCCCGTTGATGCGAACCTTGATGGCCGCATGCAGGTCCAGTTCTCCCAGGTCATAGGCCATCCTTGCCTCCTCGACGCTGGCGAAAACTTTTCCCTCACCCTTCGCAAAAGGCCTCTGCCGGGTCATGTAATAGATCCCCAAAACGATATCCTGGCTGGGGACGATGATGGGATCTCCGTTAGCCGGGGAAAGGATGTTGTTGGTCGACATCATCAAGACCCTGGCTTCGATCTGGGCCTCGATGGACAAGGGGACATGGCAGGCCATCTGGTCACCGTCGAAATCCGCGTTAAAGGCCGTACACACCAGGGGATGTAGCTGGATAGCCTTTCCCTCAATCAAAATAGGCTCAAAGGCTTGGATTCCCAAGCGGTGCAAGGTGGGAGCCCGGTTGAGCAGTACGCAATATTCCTTGACCACTTCGTCCAAAGCATCCCATACTTCCGGGGTTTCCCGCTCCACCATTTTTTTCGCGGACTTGATGGTGGTCGCCAGACCCTTTTCGTCGAGCTTGTTGTAAATGAATGGCTTGAACAGTTCCAGGGCCATTTTTTTCGGGAGTCCGCACTGGTGAAGCCGCAGGTCTGGACCGACGACGATCACTGACCTTCCCGAGTAATCGACCCGCTTTCCCAGCAAGTTCTGCCTGAAACGTCCCTGCTTTCCCTTGAGCATGTCGCTGAGGGACTTGAAGGGCCGTTTGTTCGCCCCTGTAACCACCTTTCCCCTTCTGCCGTTGTCGAAAAGGACATCTACGGCTTCCTGGAGCATCCGTTTCTCGTTCCGGATGATTATCTCGGGGGCGTTCAGTTCAAGCAGCCTTTTGAGCCTGTTGTTCCGGTTGATGACCCTTCTGTACAGATCATTGAGATCGGAAGTGGCGAATCGACCCCCGTCCAAGGGGACGAGAGGCCGCAGGTCCGGCGGCAGGACGGGAATAACATTGAGAATGGTCCACTCGGGCCGATTCTTCGATTCCCTGAAGGCATCAATGATCTTCAATCGTTTGGCAAGTTTTTTCCGTTTTGCCTCCGAACGGGTTTCCACCATTTCCGCCCGAAGTCGTTGTGAAGTCTCATCGAGGTCCAGGTTCTTCAAAATGACCTGAATGGCTTCCGCCCCGATGCCGACCTCGAATCGGTTCCCGTATTCTTCCCTGGCCCTGTAAAGCTGTTCATCCGTCAAAAGGGTACCCTGGGTCAAAGGGGTGTCTTTAGGATCGATGACGATGTAATTTTCGAAATACAGGACCCTTTCCAGGTCCTTCAGGGTCAGATCAACGAGGTTTCCAATCTTTGAGGGGAGGCATTTCAGGAACCAGATGTGTGCCACGGGAGAGGCAAGTTCAATATGCCCCATGCGCTCGCGCCGGACCTTGGATTGGATGACTTCCACACCGCATTTTTCGCACACGATCCCACGGTGTTTCATCCGTTTGTACTTTCCACAATTACACTCGTAGTCCTTTATCGGACCGAAGATTTTTGAGCAAAACAGTCCGTCCCGCTCCGGCTTGAATGTCCGGTAATTGATCGTCTCCGGCTTCTTGACTTCCCCGTAAGATCGTTCCCGGATCCGTTCGGGGGAAGCCAAGGATATCTTGACGGCGTTATAGCTGGATGGATCTTTCGGTTTTGTAAAAAAATTGTATAGTTCTTCCAATGTCCTCTCCTTTTCTAACGAAAAGATTCAAAGAAAAAAGGGTAGGCCTTCAGGAAAAGAACTTCCGAAAAACAGATTGATGATCCGATCCACGCATGGCGATATAGACCTTCGTGTTCCGCTCCCACAACAAAACCAACCTTCTCTCTCATACTCATATGAATAAAAATCAGGCCTGTGTATCTTCGAAAAGCTGCACCTCGAGGGCAAGACTCAGCAACTCTTTTACCAGGACCTTGAAGGATTCCGGTAAACCCGCCTCGAGGATATTGTTTCCTTTTACGATACGCTCGTACATCCGGGTGCGACCGGCCACATCGTCGGACTTGACGGTAAGGAATTCCTGGAGCGAATAGGCCGCGCCATAGGCCTCCATGGCCCACACTTCCATCTCTCCCAAACGCTGACCTCCGAACTGGGCCTTCCCGCCCAACGGCTGCTGGGTGACCAGGGAATAGGGGCCTATGGATCGTGCATGCAGCTTGTCGTCCACAAGATGGTGGAGTTTCATGATGTACATAATTCCCACGGTAATCTGCTGGTCAAAGGGTTCCCCCGTCCTTCCGTCGTAAAGTGTTGTCTGTCCGGACAGCGGCAATCCCGCGGCCTCAAGACATTTCTTTATTTCGTCTTCGTTCGCACCGTCGAATACCGGGGAAGCCATGGGAACTCCCCCTTTAAGAAGGCTTGCCTTTTCAAGAACTCCCTCATCATCTTCTTTCTGGAAGAGTCTTCGGTACTCTCCAGCCGAAAACGTCTCTTTGAGTTTCTTCCTCAGGGCGCTCATATCCTGAACCCTGTCGATCAGTTCCCCGATTTTCTTTCCGAGGCCGTAAGCCGCCCACCCGAGATGGGCCTCCAGCACCTGGCCCACGTTCATCCTGGAAGGGACACCGAGGGGGTTTAGGATAATGTCCACTGGGGTGCCGTCCTCGAAGTAGGGCATATCCTCGACCGGCAGAACCCTTGAAAGCACCCCCTTGTTTCCATGGCGGCCCGCCATCTTGTCTCCAACGGAAAGTTTTCGTTTGACGGCCACATACACCTTGACCATCTTGATCACACCAGGGGCCAGCTCATCTCCTGCGCCCAACCGATCGATTCTTTCATCGAAGGCCTGCGTGATCTTGGAAACCCTCCCCCTGAAATGCTCGACCACGGCCTCGACCCGCTCAATTAAATCCATGTCCGCTTTGAGATCGGCATGGGCCCAAGCATCAACGGAGATCCGCTCTATGTCTGATTCGGTGATCTCCTTCTTGGTGCCTATGAGAGTCTTGCCCGTTCCAGCATCCTGGAGACTCCGCTTGAGTTTCCGGCCCACGAGGAGAGTTTTGAGCCTGGACTTCGCGCTTCGTGTGACTATGGCGACCTCGTCCTCTCGATCTTTTTCAAGTCTGGCCCGCTCTTCGTTTTCTATAGCCAGGCTTCGCGCATCCTTCTCCACTCCTCTGCGGGAGAAAATCTTGGTCTCGATCACGATCCCTTCAACACCCGGGGGGACCCTGAGGGATGTGTCCTTGACATCCCCGGCCTTATCCCCGAAAATTGCACGAAGCAATTTCTCCTCTGGGGAAAGCTGAGTCTCACCCTTTGGAGTGATCTTTCCAACGAGGATATCACCGGGCTTGACAACGGCTCCGATCTTGATGATCCCGCTCTCGTCCAGGTTGCTTAAGGCCTCTTCCCCGACATTGGGGATATCCCGGGTAATCTCCTCCTTACCCAGTTTCGTATCCCGGGAGACGACTTCGAATTCCTCGATGTGAATGGAAGTGTAAATATCCTCCTTCACGACCCTTTCACTTACGATGATGGAGTCTTCGAAGTTATACCCTCCCCATGACATGAAGGCGACCATCACATTTTGCCCTAGGGCGAGTTCTCCCAGTTCCGTGGCGGGACCATCCGCGATGATCTGACCCTTTTTGACGATGTCTCCTTTCTTGACGATGGGCTTCTGGTTATAACATGTGTTCTGGTTGGACTTTTTGTATTTGATTATCTTGTAGATTTCGACTTCGTCTTCGTCTTCGCTTGCTCCCGTGGATCGGATCACGATACGCGAAGCGTCCACATCTTCCACGATTCCGTCCCTTCTGGCTACCACGGACACGCCGGAGTCCCGGGCGACGACTCTTTCTATCCCGGTTCCAACCAGAGGGGCCTTGGCGGTCAACAGGGGAACGGCCTGCCTCTGCATATTAGACCCCATCAGGGCCCGGTTTGCGTCATCGTGTTCGAGGAAAGGGATGAGGCTCGCAGAGACGCTTACGAGCTGCTCTGGGGAAACATCCATGTATTTCACGCTTTCAACGGGAGCCTTGCTCGCCTCACCTTCGATACGAACAGCCGCCTCCTCATTCAAAAAGCGACCTTTTTTATCTAAGGGGGCATTGGCCTGAGCGATGGGATAATCCTTTTCGTCAAGGGCCGACAAATATTCGATATCCTTATAGACTACACCGTTTTCAGCCTTTCGATAAGGAGTTTCGATAAAGCCGAATTCATTGACACGCGCATAAGTGCTCAAGGATACGATCAGGCCGATATTCGGCCCTTCCGGGGTCTCGATGGGGCAGATGCGCCCGTAATGGGTGGGATGAACGTCCCGGACTTCGAAACCCGCCCTCTCCCGGGTCAGCCCCCCAGGACCCAAGGCGCTCAATCTTCTCTTGTGGGTGACTTCCGACAAGGGGTTGGTCTGGTCCATGAATTGAGACAACTGGCTGGTCCCGAAGAATTCCTTCACCACTGCGGAAACCGGCTTCGAATTGATGAGGTCATGGGGCATGAGGGTTTCGACTTCTTGCAGGCTCATCCTCTCCTTGATGGCCCTCTCCATCCTGACCAACCCGATTCGATACTGATTCTCGAGAAGTTCCCCGACGGCCCTTACCCTTCTGTTCCCAAGGTTATCGATGTCATCCACCATGGCTTCGGAGTTTTTCAGACGAATCAACTCCTTGACCGTGAGGATGATATCCTCCTTCCTCAAGGTACGTTGATCCAGCGGGACGTCCATTCCCAGCCTGTAATTCAACTTGAGGCGACCCACTGGGGAGAGATCGTAAGAAGAGAGGTTGAAAAAGAGGCCGTTGAAATAATTGGTCGCCACCTCCTGGGTGGGGGGGCTGCTCGGCCTCATCTTCCTGTAGATCTCCAGGATGGCTTCATCATGCTCCTCGATCCTGTCCAGTGTCATGGTGTCCCTTATGGTGGTACTCACACCTGGTGCATCGAGGACCAGACACTCGATCTCCGTTATTCCCAACTCCAGGACCTTCTGGACAACCTCCCCGGTAAGGGGTTGGTTTCCATGGAGCAAAATCTCGCCGGTCTCGGGATCGACAAGATCATCCACGATTATCCGCCCCTCCAGATCTTCCATCGGGATGGGAATCTGGGTGATTCCAGCGGACTCCAGCATCCTGTGCAACCGCTTTGTGTATTTGTCTCCCTCCTTGGCCAGCACCTTCTTGGTCTTGGGATGCAGGATCTCTTTCTTCACCTTCTGACGGTAAAGATTCTCGAATTTCACATCCCGATAACACTTGTTATCACGGATATGCAATTTTTCGGTTTCATAAAATTCCAGGAGAATATCCCTGGAAGAATACCCCAAGGCCTTTAAAAAAGTGGTTACCGGGAATTTTCTTCTTCTGTCGATTCTTACGAACAGCAAGTCCTTCGGGTCGAATTCGAAGTCGAGCCACGATCCTCTGAGGGGTATGATCCGGGCGGAGTAGAGAAGTTTTCCGCTTGAATGGGTCTTACCCTTATCATGATCGAAGAACACCCCGGGAGACCTGTGCAGCTGACTTACAACAACCCTTTCCGTCCCGTTGATGATGAAAGTTCCCCGGTTGGTCATCATGGGCAGTGTACCGAAATAGATTTCCTGCTCCTTGATGTCCCGGATACTTTTTGTCCCATCACTCGTATCGGTATCGAAAACCAAGAGCCGCACAGTAAGTTTCAAAGGGGCCTCATAAGTCATCCCCTTGCTGATACACTCACTCTCGCTATATTTTGCTTCCTCGAAAGTATACTTTATGAACTCCAAAGAAGAGGTGCCGCTGAAATCGGTAATAGGAAACACGCTCTTGAAGGCCCCTTGAAGACCGATCTCCTCGCGTTCTTCCGCCGGGACATCCCTTTGCAGGAAACGCTCGTAGGAATGCCTCTGAATTTCAATCAGGTTAGGAAGATCAATCACCTTATCGATCTTGCCGAAATTCCTTCTGATGCGGCGAACGCCGCTCTTCCCTGTCGTCATTGTATCCCCATCATCGAGAGTATGGAGTAATGTTTAGTCCTAGTGCGGCCGGTCTTATTTGATTTCCACCGATGCACCCGCTTCTTCCAATTGTTTCTTAATATCCTCTGCCTCTTCCTTGGGTACACCTTCCTTGACGTTTCCGGGCACGCCGTCGACTAAGGCCTTGGCCTCCTTCAATCCCAGGCCGGTAATCGCCCTTACCACCTTGATGACTTGTATCTTTTTGTCTCCAACAGCGGTGAGGACCACATCGAATTCCGTCTTTTCCGCCGCCTCCTCCTGGGCTGCCTGGGCGGCGGGCATCGCTGCCATGGCCACGGGAGCCGCTGCAGTGACACCAAATCTGTCTTCCAATTCCTTCACGAGTTCCGAGAGTTCCAGAACAGTCATGTTGGAAATGTATTCAATAAGGTCTTCTTTCGTAATATTTGCTGCCATTTCTCTCTTTTACCTCCCTTGGGAATATGTATGGAACATCCAATTCAAATGGATCAGCTATTTTCGGTTTCATTCTTCTGGTTTTCAATGGCCTTCAGGACATTAAGAAAACCAGCGATCACCCCATTCAGAACCCTCACAAAGGATGCTGGGACTCCCTGCATGGCCGCAAGGACCTGGGCAAGAAGCGCTTCCCGTCCCGGAAGTTCTGCCAGTCGCTTGATGGACTCAAAATCGATCACCTTTCCGGAAATCTGTCCCCCTTTGATCTCCAGCTTGTCATGTATCTTGCTTTGCCCGACAAGGACCTTCGCGGGAGCGATGGGGTCATCGTAAGTAATGGCTAGGGCGCAAGGACCGGTAAAGTAATCGTTCAAAACGCTGGTTTCCGTATCCCGGCTCGCCAGCTTCAAGAGCCGGTTTTTCACGACCTTGAACTCGGCATCCACCTTTCTGAGTTCACTCCTGAGCCCGGTCATCGCATCCACATCCATTCCTTTATAGTCCACCAGAAAGACACCTCGGGCCTTCTCCAGGCGGCTTTTCATGTCCGCGATGAAAGCTTCCTTTTGACTTTTTTTCAAGTATGCATCACCCCCTCCTAGATGTTGAAATTCCGATTATATACAAAGTCAGGGATGCATCATTGAGATTACGCGTCTTTCAGTCTCGGTAGGCCCAAAATCAACTTGTTTAAGCCTCTCGCGGCCCCCTCTCGTTAATGAAGGGCAAAGCCGCTCAGCACCCACTGTCTTTGACTGTAAAGTGATCCACTCCGACGCGACCCATGGGGCCTTCCCGGCCTTCCTTTCAGGGCCCATTCGGTTCGGCTGGCTTTACACCGCCATTGAAATCAAAGGGGCCCACGCCTGTTGTGAATGGATTTCCATCTTCATTCAAACCGTAAAACTAACCGAGGAGATCCTTCACATGAACTGGGTCAACCTTGATACCCGGACCCATGGTTGTGGAAATGGCGACACCTTTAAGATAAGTCCCTTTACTTGAGGGAGGTTTCAATCTCAGGATGGTATCTATAAAGGCGCTGATATTTTCGATCAATTTCTGTGGACCGAAGGAAACTTTACCCATCGGCGCATGAACGATCCCTGCCTTCTCGACCCTGAAGTCGATTTTACCGGCCTTGATCTCTTTCACGGCCTTGGCGACATCAAAGGTCACGGTCCCGAGCTTTGCATTCGGCATCATCCCTCTCGGCCCCAGAATACGTCCGAGTTTACTGACCGAACTCATGATGTCCGGGGTTGCGATGGCTTTGTCGAACTCAAGCCATCCCCCCTGAATCTTCTCTATGTACTCATCTGAGCCGACATAGTCCGCCCCGGCTTCCAAGGCCTCTTTTTCCTTTTCCCCCTTTGCAAAGACCATAACCCGGACTTCTTTTCCAACTCCATGGGGCAGTACTACCGTGCCTCGGACCATTTGATCGGCATGTCGAGGATCCACACCCAGACGTACGGCGATATCCACCGTTTCGTCAAATTTTGCATATGCACACTCAAGTGCATTCCTCACCGCTTCTTCGAAGCTGTAACGCTTCGTACGATCTATCTTTTCAGCGACTTCCCGATACTTCTTCCCTCTCTTGGCCATAGCTATCAGTCCTTGTTATGCTTTAGCACGCTGTTGAAAAACTACTTTGTACTACTTCACTTGCTGATGCGAGACCTTTGAAAAACGCCCCCTTTTGCCCAATTGCGGCGTCAGGCTCAAATTTCAATCCTCAAAATACTAAATGTATTCCTGCGGTTGAAATTTTCGCCTTCCTTGAACTTCTTGCCTCAGCGGCGTTCGTATTGTTTCAACAGCCTGTTAGACAATCTTGATCCCCATACTTCGAGCCGTTCCCTCGATGATTCTTACCGCACTCTCGATATCATAGGCATTCAGGTCTTCAAACTTGGTCTTCGCGATTTCCTCCACTTGCTCCCGCGTGACCTCGCCCACCTTTTCCCGATTCGGCTCACTTGACCCCTTAGCGATCTTGGCGGCCTGCTTCAACAGAACGGAGGCCGGCGGCGTCTTTGTGATAAAAGAGAAGGACCTATCCGCATAAATCGTAATAACCACAGGAATAATAGTCCCCATTTGGTCCTGGGTTCTAGCATTGAAGGCCTTGCAAAACTCAGCGATATTGACGCCGTGCTGTCCCAGTGCCGGTCCGATGGGAGGAGAAGGATTCGCCTGTCCCCCTTTTACTTGAAGTTTCACCGTACCGATAATCTTCTTGGCCATTACCAACCCCTTCAAATCTTGTTAACTTGAATGAAATCCAATTCAACCGGAGTCGAGCGCCCGAATATAGTAATCAACACCCTGAGTTTTTCTTTGTCAGGTTTAACCTCTTCAACCACGCCTTGAAAATTGTTGAAAGGCCCGTCGATGACCCTCACTTCGTCTCCTTCCTCGAAGTGATATTTCGGCTTTGGTTTACTGATTCCTTCTTCAATCTGCTGAAGGATGCGCTCTGCTTCATGGTCGGGGACGGGTGCCGGCATTTCTCCCCCCCCCACAAACCCGGTCACCTTGGCCGTATTTCTCACCGTATGCCAGGTTTCTTCGTTCAACTCCATTTGGACCATGATGTACCCGGGATAGAACTTCCTGGAAGAGGTCTTTTTCTGTCCCTTTCTCAGCTCGACCACCTTTTCCGTCGGGACGATGATCTTGCCGAAAAGGTCCTCCTGCCCCAGAGCCTTCACCCGTTCTTCCAGATTGGCCTTAACCTTGTGCTCAAATCCGGAATAGGTATGTACAATGTACCATTTCAGAGCCACATCGACCCTCTCGAATAAATTGAATTGTGGCAAGTATGCTTATTTAGCTGATAATATTCTTAATAATTTTTATCAATCCAAAATCTATAATCCAAAGAAAGAAAGCCACTATTAATACCAACAAAATCACAACTGTCGTGGATGCCATCAATTCCTTCCGGGTAGGCCACTTCACCTTTTTGAGTTCCATTCTGGATTCCCTGAGGAACTGTGCAACCGTGTTGGCATACTTAAGAAGGGATTTTTTTGATTCCTTTCGCTTCTCCGGTTCCCTTTTTACAGCCGTCGGCGTAACGGTCTTTCCTCCTTCAATGCTTTTAAGATCCCCCGCCGACTGGATCTGAGCGGCCCGGGTTTTTCCGTTGGAATTCCTTTTTCGACTCCCTTTCTTTTTTTTCTTATTACTGGGCTTTTTCATCTTCCAAAAAGGTTCCCTTTATGGGCTTTGACAGGCCGACTGCCGCCCCTTCTTCATGATCCCTTAAAGCAATAATTGGCAGGCCAGGAGGGATTCGAACCCCCAACACCCGGATTTGGAGTCCGGTGCTCTAGCCGTTAGAGCTACTGGCCTGCATGCACGCTTACTATTTGGTTTCTTTGTGAAGGGTATGGGTCCTGCAGAATCGACAATATTTCTTGAACGCCAATTTGTCAGGCGTTTTGCGTTTATTCTTCGTAGAAGTATAATTTCTGCTTTTGCATTGCTCGCAGGCTAAAGTAATCATTTCACGCATGCAGCCTCTCCGATAATTCCGTTAAAACTGATTATCACACTCCCCGTAAATAAATGCCTTCAAGTTTTTCTTGCACATTGAGAAGGATACCACCTTCAAACAATGGCAGAGAACTTTTTTATCGTGCCCTATTCGATGATTTCGCTGATCACTCCGGCCCCTACGGTCCGCCCTCCTTCTCGAATGGCAAAACGAAGCTCCTTCTCCATCGCAATCGGCGTGATCAGGTGAACCTCCATCGAAACATTGTCCCCAGGCATCACCATCTCAACTCCCTCAGGAAGCGTCACAACC
>JAFDEE010000082.1 GCA_019310525.1 Deltaproteobacteria bacterium
ACGGTAACCCTAAGCCCATCCATTTCCCCACCCGTGATCTGGTGGTCTATCACCTCGTCAATATTGAAAAATGCCGCAAAACCCGGGGATGCAGTAAAAAATAACAGGAAAAAAAGGCTTGCTGTTAAAATAAACATTTTCTTTTTCATGTGCCTTACTCCTTGAAAAATATGGTTATGGATCGGTTGCTTCCATTCCCCGGTCCGAATTCCCGGAATGGCCACATCGATTTAATGTGCCTCCGGCCCTGCGGGATGCCCTTTTAATTCCCAATGATATTGTTTATAACATTTGAACCGGTGAATCAACACCCCGATTCGTTCATCCTATCTATCAGGAATCAAAAGGGACCTTCCAGACCGTTTCGGGATTCGGCGGGGATTATCCCTCGCACTTGTCTGTAAATTAGAGCAATAGGTGTGCCAAATGCGGGATTAACCTTAATGTTTAATGTTATCAAGCAGATATTGATTTCAGGGGAATGCAGGTTACTCCGGTGTGAAATAGAATTCCCTTTTAAATCGAAATGTTTGTTAATTTGTGGGTAAAATTTTACATACTTTTCGCCTGCCACCCCACAGGGAGCAGCCCAACAAGAAAAGGCTCATCCAAAGGGGGGTTGCGGCCGATTTATATTTATTAAGACCTAAATTGACCCCTTGGCCCCTTACATAAGTCAGGGTTCAAGGGTTCGAGGGTTCAAGGGTTCGAGTGACGGTTGAAGGACCGCATAAGCCGGCCACACTGATTTCACTTGGCCCCTGAAGCTATCGGCTTCAGCCGATAGCAGTTTAATGGTGAGTGGGAAAGGATGAATGACCGAATGAGCAAAGCGCCTTCTTTTCAAAAGGCCCAAGAGAAAGCGTCTCCCTCGGTGATTGGGAATGCAAACGGTTCAAGGCATCCGGGGGCCGATACTGTACGGCCCGACACCATTCCTTCCCTACTTGCGAGCCTCGAGATCCTTTTGCGTCTGAAAGGCGTTTCCATGTCCCTGGACTCCCTTTTGGCCTCCCTGCCGGTGGGGAGGGGAGGGCTTTTTCCCCCGGGGCTGTGCGTTCGGGCGGCCGAGCAGGCGGGGCTGAATGCCAAGATTGTCTCCAGGCCCGCTATTTCAAAGATCAATCGCCTGACCCTTCCCTGCATACTGGTTCTTAAAAACGGGGACGGATGCGTGCTGATAGGGATGGATGGAAAGCAGGCCGAAGTCCTCTTCCCCGAAACACCCGGATCTTCCTCTAATGTTGCTCTGGAGACCTTGCAGGATCAATATGCCGGGAAGGCCATCTTCGTATCTCCCAAGGAGAGATTGGATGGGAGGACGAGAGAGATCAAGTTTTCCCGGACGCCCGGGTGGTTCTGGGGGACCATTGCTCGTTTCATGCCCATTTACAAGCATGTCGTCCTGGGGAGCATTGTGATCAATGTGCTCGGGATCGCGGGCCCCCTGTTCACCATGAACGTGTATGATCGGGTGGTACCGAACAATGCCCTTGAGACCCTCTGGGTCCTTGCCCTTGGGGTGGCGATTGCTTATGGTTTTGATTTTATGCTTAAAAATCTCCGCGGCTATTTTGTGGACCTCGCGGGGAAGAATGCGGACGTGGTGATCGCCAGCAAACTTATGCAGCACGTGATGTCCATCCGGATGGACCACAAGCCCGAATCCACCGGTTCCCTCGCCAACAGCTTGAGAGAATTCGAGTCCCTCCGGGAGTTCTTCAGTTCCACCACCTTGATCTCCCTTGTTGATTTTCCGTTCCTATGCATTTTCATCGCCCTGGTGGCCTATATCGGGGGACCCATCGCTTATGCCCCGATCGTGGCTGTGCCCGTGGTGATCCTGGTGGGGCTTTGTATCCAGTATCCCTTCAAAAAATATATTGAGGCCGGATTCAGAGAGGGGGCACAGAAAAACGCCTTGCTGGTGGAGGCTATCAACGGCCTGGAGACCGTTAAGACCAGCCTGGCGGAAGGGCAGATCCAGAGGCGCTGGGAGACGATTATCGGCCTGAATTCCAAGTCTTCCCATAAGGCAAAGGCGCTGGCCACCTTTTCGATGACCTTTTCACAGTTCGCCGCCCAGTGCGTCAGCGTGATCGTCATTGTCTGGGGCGTGTACCGGATCGGGCAGGGTGAGTTGACCATGGGCGGTCTTATCGCATGCAATATTTTGGTGGGAAGGGCCATGGCACCCTTAGGCGCGGTCGCGGCCATGCTGACCAGGTTGCAGCAATCCCGGGTGGCCCTCAAGTCCCTGAACCAAGTGATGAAGATCCCGGGTGAACGGCCGCCGGACAAGGAATACGTGCGTTACGAGGGACTGGGCCGAAGCATTTCTTTCGAAAAGGTGACCTTTCGTTATCCCAACGGGGAAGTAGCGGCCCTGGATAACGTCAACCTGTTGGTTCGACCCGGCGAAAAGGTGGGGATCATCGGCCCGATGGGATCCGGAAAATCCACCCTGGGCAGGCTCATCCTGGGACTCTACACACCCCAGGAAGGTAGTGTGAAGGTGGGCGGCGTGGATGTCAGACAGTTAGACGTTGCGGAACTCAGGAAAAGAATCGGATATGTTTCCCAGGACAACTACCTGTTTTACGGCAGCATCAAGGACAATATTGCTTTCGGCGCCCCCTTCGCGGACGATGCCTCCATCCTCCGGGCCGCAACGATAGCCGGAGTCATGGACTTTATCCGGACCCACCCGGCCGGTTTCGGCCTCCAGGTGGGGGAGAGGGGAATGAATCTGTCCGGTGGACAGCGGCAGTCCGTGGTCATCGCCCGGGCACTCATTCAGGACCCGGACATCCTGATTTTAGACGAGCCCAGCAGTTCAATGGACCGGGGGGTGGAGGCCCTGCTTATCGCCAGGTTGGCTTCCGTTACGAAGGATAAGACCCTCCTCCTGATTTCCCACCGCAGCTCCATGCTTTCCCTGGTAGAGAGATTGATCGTTATGGAAAGGGGAAAGATCCTGGCGGACGGCCCCCGGGACAAGGTGATGGAGTTGCTCAGGGAAGGGAAGATACAATTCAGGATTTGAGGGAGATGGAAAGAGACGATCTCGATTACATGAATGTCGTGGATGCGGCCTTGATGCGGAGAGGGAGCCGTTCGGCCTACCTGCTCTCCCTGGCCGTGTTCCTGCTCATCGCCGCCTTCGGGATCTGGGCCCATTACGCCGTCCTTGATGAGGTAACCCGGGGAATGGGGCAGGTCATACCGTCTCAGCATGTGCAGGTGATCCAGAATCTTGAAGGAGGGATCCTGGAAGAAATTTTCGTTCAGGAAAACCAGATCGTGAACAAAGGAGACGTGCTGGTCCGATTGAGCAATGAGACCGCCGCGAGCCGTTTCCGTGACGCTTTCGCCCAATCCATGCAACACAAGGCGGCCATCGCCAGGCTCGAAGCGGAGGTGAAAGGTGTCGTCCCATCCTTTCCCAAGGAGATCGAAAAATACGATCCTCAGATCATCGAGGACCAAAAGAGAATATTCAAGGCCCGCAGGGAGCAGCTTTTCCTGGAACTCAATGTCTTGAAATCCCAGTACGAGCAGAAACTTCAGGAAATAGCCGAAATGGTGAGCAAGAAGAAGAAGCTCCAAAAGACCTTGAAGCTCGCCGAGGAACAGGTGGCCATTGCCAAGCCCCTGGTGGAAAAACAGGTCTATCCAAGGGTGGATTTCATTTCCCTTCAAAGGGAGGTGGTTTCCCTGAAGGGGGATATCCGCACTCTGGAAATCAGTATCCCCCGGGCCAGAAAGGAAGCGGAAGAAATCAAGAGAAAACAGTCCCATCGTATCGCTGAGTTCAAGTCCAAGGCGGCCGATGAAATAAACAAAAGGCGGATGGAACTCAGGTCGCTCCAGGAGGCCATTACGGCGGGGAAAGACAAGGTCACCCGGACCGATGTCCGCTCCCCTGTGCGGGGAACCATCAAACAGATCCATATGAATACCATCGGGGGAGTCATCAGGCCGGGGGAGACCATCATGGAAATCGTCCCCCTGGATGACACCCTGCTCATCGAGGCGAAAATCCGCCCTGCGGATATCGCCTTTATCCGCCCGCGCCAGAAGGCCATGATCAAGATCACCGCTTACGATTATTCCATTTTCGGCGGCCTGGAGGGAACCGTGGAACAGATCAGCGCCGATACGATCCAGGATGAGCGGGGAGAGAACTTCTACAAGGTTAAACTCCGGACAAAGACAAACGCCCTTACATACAGAGGTGAAAAACTCCCGATCATCCCGGGAATGACCGCAAAGGTGGAGATCCTGACCGGGAGAAAGTCGGTCTTGGACTATCTCCTGAAACCGATCTTGAAGGCAAAGCAGAATGCCTTCAGGGAAAGGTAACTCCGGGAAGGAGGAGGGAGAGGGGCTGATCAATATGGTTTCCGGAGCATCGAAAATGCCCCCTGAGACCTTTGCCCTTCTTTGACGCCACTTGCCGAATGAATCCTTCAGACAAAGCTCCAAGGGTCACTTCCGGACCCGGATCCGTTTCATGGGCGGGAGCCGTTCTGTTCCTGTCCCTGTTGATGGTGCAGATGGCCGGGGCGGACCCTCTTCCTGCCGAGCAGGGGAGGGTTCCACGGCAGGAGACACACCGCCGGGTTCCCCTCCTGAATTCCCTTGAGATAAGGGGGCCCCTGGGGGTCCTGACCCAGTGGAAGCGGATCCTGCGAGATGCCCGAAGCCAGATGGAGAAGTTGAAAAACAGTATTCCCGGTTCTGATCCGTGCCCTCCCGGGGCCGCGAGCTGGAAAGAATTCCTATCCAGGGCGCGGGGGATGACGGGGTTTGATCAACTCAAGTTTGTGAACCGTTTCTTCAACAGATGGCCCTACAGGCTGGACAAGGATATCTACGGGGTAAGCGACTACTGGGCCACTCCACAGGAATTCCTCCGCTTCTCGGGCGACTGCGAGGACTATTGCATTACCAAATATTTTGCCCTGAGAGAGCTTGGTTATTACCCGGAACAGCTCAGGATCGTGGTGCTCAGAGATGCGATAAGGAATATCACCCACGCGACCCTTGCGGTATATCTTGATAATCACGTCTATATCCTGGATAATCTGTCGGATGGGGTCTTCGACCAGGGGCGTTACTCCCATTACTTCCCCCAATATTCTTTCAACGAACAGAACCGTTGGGCCCACATCCCTTTGAAGGCATTTACCCCCAAAAAGCTCAGTGAGGAGAAAAGATGAACGAAGGGAACCGATCGCCTTTCTTGGCGCAAATACAGGAAGGACCGGTGAAAATGAAGGCCAGGATCCTCCAGGTAGGTCTTCTCGTTCTTGGCCTGATCGCCCTCACACTCACTCTCCTGCTGTTTTTCAGCATCAGGGACAAAAGGACGGAATTGGAAAGATCCGTGGAGAAGCGTCTGGAAATCCTTGCGGATGGCAGGGCGGAGATCGTCTCCACCTGGCTTTCGGGGCTGGCTGCCCAAGGGGACCGAATCATCCAATCCGATGTCTTTCGTCTATATGCGGCGGAAATCGACCGTATTGAAGGGGATGTCAGCGTTCTCCTCAACCCCCCACCGGAGTTCCATCGTGACCGGCTTGGAGAGAGTTCCTTGGCGGGGCTCTCGGAGCAGTTGCCTATGATGGTGAACCTGCTCAAAGAGTTCGTGTCCTATGGCGGTTTCCTCTCAGGGAGGATCGTCAACCGCACCGGCCAGGCTTACATTGCGACCGATGCAGCCACTGTCTCTCTGAGCGAGGAACAAAAGGGCCTCCTGCGATCGGTCCTTGAGAGCAGAAAGCGCCGGGTCGGTCCCCTTAGATTTCATGCCGGTGGGCTGGTCCTGGATATTTACCTTCCCATTTTCCCTCCCCCCGGGGCCACGGATGAGCCTTCCCGGCCGGTGGCCGTCCTCATGCTCTCCAGGCTCGTCACCCAGAGACTGGACGAGATTCTTGCCGGATCCCCATTGGCCATGGAATGGGAAAAGACCCGACTGGTGCAGGCAAGGGGCTCGGTGTACGAAGAAATCCTGCCGGGTGTCCCCGGCAGAGGCCTGAAGAGGCTTGAAAGGTCTGCTTTCAACCCGCACAAGGGCCTGCCTTTTGGAGTGCGGATGGATCTGGAGGGGAAAACCAGGGTCTATTCAGTGGGGCGCAAGGTGTCCGGGCCGGATTGGTGGATCATCCTGGAGGCGGACTACTCCCTGGCCACCCGGCCCTTGAGGAGCTTTATCAGGACGACCGTCACCATTGCCGTCCTGGTGCTCTCCGCCCTTTCGCTCCTGCTCGGGGCCGCATGGTGGAAGGTGGTCGGCAAGGAGAGCCGAAAGATCGCCGAGCAGATCGACAGCCAGCACCGTTTCCTTGAAAGCATCAATTCCACGGTAACGGATTATATCGCTTATAAAGACCTGGACGGGGTTTACAGGTATGTGAACCGGGCCTTTGCAAAGGCCGTGGGGCGGGAGGTAGATCAGTGTATAGGCCTGGATGATCAGGCCGTCTTCGGTTTTGATACGGCCAGGCGTCTTCGATCTTCCGACGATCTTGTCCTGGAAAAAGAGACGTCCATCACGGTCAAGGAACAAATCTATCTTTCCTCAAAACCCCATCAGCTTCTGATCACCAAGATTCCCCTAAAGGATTCAGGCGGGCGGATTACAGGCATCGTTTCGGTATTCACTGATATTACTCCAATCGTGGAAGCCCAGGAGAAAAGGGAGAGAATGATCCGGCAGACCATCGACGCCTTTGTAAAGACCGTCGAGATGTCGGATCCTTATCTTGCCGGGCATTCCAGGCTGATGAGCATCCTGTCCAAGGCCGTCTCCAAGGAACTGAAAACCGATGAAAAGGAGTCGTTGACGGTGGAGTTTGCCTCGCTCCTTTCCCAGATCGGAAAGGTTTTCGTGGATCGCACCATCCTTACCAAGCCCGGTGTGGTGACGGAGGAGGAGAGGCAGGAACTGAGAAAGCACGTAGAACACGCGGCCTCCATCCTCCGGGATATCGACTTTGATTTGCCTCTTCTGGAAGCGATCTATCAAATGAATGAACACGAGGACGGCAGTGGATATCCCAGGGGGCTGAAGGGTGAGGATATCCAGCTGACGGCCAAGATCCTGGCAGTCGCCAACCGATTCTGCGCCATGATCAGGCCCCGTTCTTACCGCTCCGCCCTTTCCCCTCAAGAAGCCCTGACCATACTGGAAAGGGAAACTTCCAAGTATTCACCCGAGGTGGTGAAGGCCCTAAAGCATTTCGTGAACTCGGCGGAAGGGGATAAGCTGTTAGGAAAGATGGGGTAAAAGAGAGGGGTCGAGGGTACGAGGGGCCAAGGGATCAGGGGTTCTAGTGGTTGTCGTTGATTCCTTTGGCCCCCAACAAGGTCCGTTCAACCCTCGTGTTCCTCTGCAAGCCTGAGACCGATCTCAAGGGCCTTGCGGTTCATCTCCAGAAACTCACCCGGGATTTTGGTTCCCAGGACCTTTAAGATGGATTCGGGCTTGACGATTTTGGTCAAACCGATCAGGGCCCCGAGCATACAAATATTGAAGACAATGGCCTTGCCGATTTCCTCCATAACGGCCTTATACATCCCGAGGGAGAATTGGCGGGCATCTACCTTCCGTTGTGGTTTAACATAATGGCTGTCGATCAGGAGCAGGCCGCCCGGACGGATGATGCCCGAAAACTTATTGTAGGCCTCCTGGGTGAGACAGACCAGTACGTTGGGGTTGTTTACTTTTGGGAAACGGATTTCCTGATCGTCGATGATCACGTCGGCCCGGGTCGCCCCGCCACGGGCCTCAGGGCCGTAAGCCTGGGCCTGGACGGCATTCCGCCCTTCGTGAATGACAGCGGCCTCTGCAAGGATAATGGAGGCCGTGATTACTCCCTGTCCTCCTGAGCCTGAAAAAATTATTCGACATCTCTCCATAATCGACTAATGTCCTTTTTTCTGGGCCAGTTCGATCGTCTTCTCGTATTCCTCACAATATTCCGGCCGCTCTTCCTGTATGAAAATGCCCCTCTCGATCAGTTCGGGACTTTTTTCCTTTTTTTTGGACCCCACGGGGGCTGTTCCATCCCTGTAAGACTTCAACATTTCCACTGCATCTCCGAGCTTGTTTTTGCGCCCGAAATAGGTGGGGCACTGACTCAAGACTTCGACCACGGAAAACCCCTTGTGGAGTATGGCTTTTTCCAGGATTTTCTGCATGGAAGTCACGTGGTAGGTTGTGGTGCGGGCCACAAAGGTCGCCCCTGCCCCCTTTGCCAGTTCAATGGTGTCAAAGGCGTCGTAGGTTTTTCCTAAGGGGGCGGTGGTCGCCCTGGTGCCCCTGCCGGAGAGAGGTGAAAACTGGCCGCCGGTCATGCCGTAAATACTGTTGTTCATGATCACTGCAGTGATATCGATGTTACGGCATGCGGCATGGATGAAATGATTCCCGCCAATGGCCATAGCGTCTCCATCCCCCATGGGCACGATGATGGTCAATTCGGGACGGGCCAATTTCACTCCGGTCGCAAAGGCAAGGGCCCTGCCATGGATGGTGTGAAGGGTATGAAAGTCCAGGTATCCGGATATCCTGGATGAACAACCGATTCCCGTGACCATCACGATGTCGTTTTTTTTCAGACCCAGGGCATCGATCGCCCGGATGAGGTTGTTCATTACGATCCCGTGGCCGCACCCGGCACACCAGATATGGGGCATGAAACGTTCGCGGAGGTAGTCTTTGATGGGCATGACCTACACCCCCTTTCCCTGGATGAGCCGCAGGATGTTACGGATATCGGTGGGAGTGATGAAGACACCGTCGATGCGGTTTGCCAGAAACACTTTTTCCGGATCGTCCACGGCTTTTTTGACCTCCTGTAAAACCTGCCCCATATTCATCTCAACCACCACCACCTGCTCGGCCTGCCTGCATCGTTCCCTTACGTGAGACGCTGGGAAGGGCCACAAGGTTTGGAGTTCCAGAAGACCCAACCGGTATCCCCGGGCCCTCCTGTTCTGGACCACGTGAAGGGCCGATCGGGCGGAAGAGCCGTAAGAAATGAGAATGCAATCGGCGTCATCAAGGTAATATTCCTTGAAATGAGCCATATCGTTGGCGTGTCCCTCGATCTTATCCACTAAGTGATGTCTCAGTCCGTGGATCACGGCGGGATTGTTGGAAGGAAACCCCCACATGTCGTGCATCAACCCGGTCACGTTGTAACGGTGAACACCACCGAAGTCGGACATAGGCAACCGTCCGTCCTCCCTGGGAAGATAGGGATGATAGTCGGTCCCTTCCCTTACGGAGGTGCAAAGCCTTTCCACAAGAGGAATTTCTCCCGGATCAGGGAGAACCAGCTTTTCCCGCATGTGGGCGATCACCTCGTCAATCAGCAGGATTACGGGAGTTCGGTAAGTCTCGGAGAGATTGAAGGCCTCCACGGTCATGGTGAAGAGATCCTGATGGTTGGAGGCCGTAAGGGCGACAATGGCATGGTCTCCATGGGTTCCCCATCGGGCCTGCATTATATCGCCCTGACTCACGTTGGTAGGGGTTCCGGTGGACGGGCCGCCCCGCTGCACGTTCACGACCACACAAGGGACTTCGGCCATTATGGCATAACCTATGGCCTCCTGTTTGAGGGAAAAACCAGGACCGCTCGTGGCCGTCATCGACTTGACCCCCGTGAGGGAAGCCCCGATGATGGCGCACATGGAGGCGATTTCATCCTCCATCTGGATGAATTTTCCGCCTGCCGCGGGCAGGCGCTCAGCCAGCAGTTCGGCGATTTCCGTTGAAGGGGTTATAGGGTAACCGGCGAAAAAACCAAGCCCCGCATATAATGCAGCTTCTACACAGACTTCATTTCCTTGAACAAATCGTATTTTTTTACCCATGGCTTATCGGCTCTTCGGGTTTCAGGCCGCATCGGAAAGGGAGGAGTCTTCCTCCTTCAACTCGATGGCGATATCAGGGCAGCGGCGTTCACACATTCCGCAGCCGTTGCATTCTTCGGGTCTAAGGGCCACGGCCTTCTCCTCCTCGTCCAGCCCAAAGACGTCCTGGGGGCAGAAGGCCACACAGATGCCGCAGCCCTTGCACCACTCCCTGTTGATCTCGATCCTGACCTTCTTCTTTGAAGCGTTCCTTTCCGGCAAGATATTATTCACTCCCTGAAATTTTTGCCCATACATGGCACAATTCTCGGCGCCTGTCCAGAGAAAACCAAACAAGAGGTAGCAAAAAAGATCCCCACCTTGGCATCTTGAAAGAAGAATAATTAGAAGGGTGATACGGTGGCTCCCCGCTGCTATCAGAAGGAAGCTTTCGGGGGGCAACTAACTCATCCCGGCCGCCTGGTGATACCTAAAGGAAGGATCGCCGGGAAGGAAGGTTGAGGCAAAGATCTCTCTGGGGATGGCTCCTATCATAGCGGTGAACCGGGTGTCAGGGATACCCAGCTTCCCCAGCCTGGAGACGAGGTCCTCGGTCCCGATCCTGTCCAGTTCCTGTCCCACATGAAAACGGGACATCAGGAGATCCGCGAGGTATACGAGGTGGGTGAGGCGCTCGTCCACCTCCGCCTTTTCAGGTTGATGGTGGTGCTTTATGGCGTCCGCGACGTTTTCAGGAAGAGTCCAGTTGTCTGCGAGCAATCCACCCGTTTCCGTATGGGTGATCCCGAATTCCTCCTTTTCCACCACCACGAGGTCCTCACCATCCGCGAGGGTCCTCCGGTAAAAAAGAGGGGCGGCGGCGGCAACGAACTGATCAAGAACCACTTTCCCGATATCATGTAGGAGCCCGGCCGTATAAGCTGTATCGGGTCTCACCATTTCAGTGAATTCCGCCAAGTGCTCGCAAAGAACGGCAGTGCCCAGGGCGTGTCTGTATACGCCGCCTTTACACAGGGAATATCCTTCCCCGTTTTTTGGGTAGAAGTTTTCCAGGGAGGCCGAGACCACCAATTGAAGAAAACGTTTCTCTCCCAAAAGCACAACAGCGCGGTCAATGGAATCGATGTCTATTTTGGAGCCGAACAGGGCCGAGCGGCACAGCCGGAGCACCTTGGCGCTGATTACCTGATCCTGGCGGATTTCATCCGCCATGTCAGCCAGGCTTTGCTTGGAATTCTGGAGCATACGGATGATTTTGAGGGCCATCTGAGGAATCGGTCGAACCTGCTCAATGGCCTCTTCCAGTTGCCTCCGTGTGGGTTTCTGAAGCCGATGCTTGGGGCCTTCCAAGGGAGAGATTCCCATGGGCTCGATCTGTGTTTCCATGGAATGGAGATCAAGGGCGATGCGACAGGTGAAGTACCCCCCCGTCTCGGTACCCAGGATCGGTATCCCTTCCCTGTGGAGGATTTCCTCCACGATCTCGCTCGTTCTACCCCCGATATCCAGGGAAAGGTCCTGCCTTGAAAGCGGCCCCACGAGGGCCCCTCCTGCCACCCAGGCCTCAAGCCTTCCCTTTTCTGCTCCTGAGTCACAAAGGGCCTTGATGAAACGGGGAAGTCCAGTGGAAGCATAACTGTCGGGATGCCAATTCCTCCCGGCATCCGCAGGTTCAGGAAGCAAAAGGTGGATAAGTCCTCCCAGGCCGGCCTCCCGGTCGCAAAGGGTCACTCCCACGCAGGTGCCCAGGTAGGCTTCCAGGATTTCCTTTCGCCTCTTTCCAATGACAAAGCTACCCGACGCGACAGGTTGCCGGGGGAAGTTGAGTTTTTTAACCATAGGTCACGATCGGCTTTTTTGGATGATCGGTGTGAAGTATTTTTGCTGAAGGGTGAGTATGGATTTCCCTAACAGACCCCTCGACACCTTTGAAAAACGCTCCTTTTTGCCCAATCTCGGCGTCAGGCTCAAATTTTAATTGAACATTAAAATCCATGCCCTTTGGGCATGGTCAGAGTTCAAAGGCTTTGCCATTTGAACGACTCATTGTTACCCCTATACTGAATTGTCCC
>JAFDEE010000083.1 GCA_019310525.1 Deltaproteobacteria bacterium
ATCTCATGGCTGAAGAGTAGCCGATCCGATTTGAATGCGGCGACTTTACTCACTTTTCCGTGGGTTTACTCTTGTTTGGTCTCATTTTTATCTTGGGCCTGTGATCCTTCAGCCCGGATATTAAATGGAAGGAGCGTCAAATGAAGAAGATCCTTTTCCTTTCAACAAGCGTTGCCTTGGTATGGCTTCTCTTTCCCGTGCAATCCTTCTCCAAAGACGTTGTAACCATCAAACAGAGTGTGATTGACACCCTGAAAACCACACCCCGACTTGAAATGATGAAATACAACCGGGAAGCGGTGAAATACGATCTTAAAAAGTCAAAGGGTGGTCTTTACCCCAAGATCAACGCCCGGGCCGCTTACGGTGCCGACCGGCATAGTGATCAAGTGACCCGGAGGGAAAACCGGGATCACACCTGGCATGCCAGGGGAGAGGCCTCCCTCGTGTTGACTCAACTTATTTTTGACGGAAAGGAAACCCGCAGCCAGGTTGAAATCGACAAGGCCAGGGTACGTTCCATTGATCACAGGGTCTTCGACAACGCCGAAGCCCTGGCCCTGGACGCCGTATTGGCCGCCCTGGAAGTATACAGGCAAGGAAAACTTTTGGAGATCGCGGAAGAAAACGTCGCAGCCCACGAAAAAATCCTTGCCTCTCTCAAAGACATGCAGCAAGCAGGCGCTGGGAGCATAGCGGATGTCATGCAGACAAGGGCACGACTCTCACGTACCCTGACCACACGGATCACGGTGAAGAATGACCTTCAGAATGCCCTCTCCGAATTCGAGCGCCTTGCCGGTTACCGGCCTGGGAAGGTGAGATTCCCATCTGAGAAACCCGATGTCTTTCTTCCAAAAGCCCTCGATGATTTCCTGAAGGCCGTTCTTGATAACAATCCCAAACTACTCACGGCCCAGGCCGATATCGAAGCGGCCGCCCACAGGATCACTCTTGCAGAATCCAAATTCTTTCCAAAGGTCTTTTTAGAGGTGGGCGTCACCTATGAAGACGGCGTGGAGGGAGACGAGGACTGGAGCCGGAATTACGCCGCCATGGTGCGTATGAACTGGAACCTTCTAAACGGGGGGTCGGACAAGGCGGCCAAAAGTGCCGCCTTTGCCAGGAAATTACAAGCCGAAATGGACCGAAAGGATCTGGAAAGAAATCTTACCAACGAGGCCCGGGCCACCTGGAATGATTACAAGGCCGCCCTGGAGGAGGAGCAGGCCCTGAAGGAAACGGTAAAATTCAATGAAGAAACCAGGACCCTGTACCGTGATCAGTTCTCGGTGGGACAACGGAGCCTCCTGGACCTCCTGGATGCAGAAAACGAATATTTCCAGTCTGCAGGTCTTTATGTTACCGCCACGGTGAATCGTGTGGCCAATGCTTACAAACTCCTGGCGCTATCCGGAAAGCTCATTGAAACGCTGGGCATAGACGCCTCAATTTACAAGGAACCGAAGATGATCCAACAGCCTGAAAGGAAAAGCGTATTTTAACCATATTCGGGGGAAGGCGTCCCTTTCCCACCCGATCAAGAAGCTCTTGCCTGAAATTATCGCCAATGAGAAAAGGAGGCCTTCTTTCTTTTAAGGTCTCCTTTTTTAGTGCCCATATTTTATCCCAAATTATACGCGAGCGCCTGTCCGCCGCTTTCTGGCGGGCCTGTCCGCTGTTGTCTGGCGGGCTTGTCACGCCGTAGCCATAGCGAAGGCGGAAGATTGGGCAAAAGGGAGCGTTTTTCAAAGGTCTCAAGGCCTGAACCTTCGTCGGATCCTTTCCTTTTGTTGGGGAGTGAGCTCATCCCAGTGGTCGAGCATTTTTTTCAGCCTCTTTCGTTCTTGGAGGGACAGGCTCTGCCACTGCTCGAAAAGCCGCTGGTAGAGATTTCGGTCTTCGGGAGACATCCGGTTCCACTGCTCGTAGCGACGGCGCAAAATTTCCCTTTCCCGGGCAGACATCTCTTTCCATTCTTCGACCTTCTCCTGCCACTCCTTTTCGCCTCGCCCCTTCGGGCCCTTTGCGATAATAATCTCATTCAAAAAAAGGGGCCGGGAGTACTTTGACGAAGTAAGCCGCGGCCGACGATTCTCCCCTCCCCCGTGACTCCAAGCTTCTGAGGTAATGCTGAATATGATTCCCACTCCAAGCCCCAGCAAAAAAAACATTTTCACCTTGCCCAAAAGCCGCACGACCATGAGATATCTTTTTCCCATCATTGGTTTACAAAATATAATCATTTTACGCTCCATGCATAACGGCCGCGCCCTTGGGTCCAGGCTCCATCAGGACTCTGTTTCAACATTTCATCCTTCCTGGTTCAGGACCGAAATCCACAGTGCCCGAAACGGGAATTCACTTTAGGCCAAAAGTATTTTTCCATATCGGTTCATTCCGTGAATGTTTGTTTCTCTATTTTCTGTCGGTCTGCTCTTTTTCGGCCGATCAACAACATGGACCAGTTTTTCAAGAGCGTCCATCTCCCTTAGCAATTCCAGGTTGGCGATGATCTCCCTCTCTTCAGGTCCTATCCCTTCATCCACCAGGAGTCTGGTTTTCAAGGTTGTCTGACGTACCCCGTGGTTTCCAACCCTTTCACCATTCTGCAAAACCACGACAAGGATCAGGACGCAAAGCGCGGCCGCCAAGGACAGCACCCTAACCGGTCTCAAGCCCCAAAGTCCCTTCTCCTGCTTTTCATTGATCCCTCTGTGGAGTCTTCGACGAATTCTCCTCACCGATTCATCTACTTCTCTTTCAGAGAGAATCGGCGGTTGCATGTGATCTTTCATTTTGTCCATGAGTTTCATCAGGGAGATACGCTCCTGTCTACAAGATTCGCAGACTCTCAGGTGGGCGTCCAAGGCCCTCCGGGCCTCTGGATCCAACTCGCCATGGACTTCTTTAAGAAGCATATCTCTTCCTTTTCTACAGCCTTTCATGGCATCTCCTCCCTTTGGATCTAATCGACCCAATCCTTCAAGGCCTCCCGCAGGTGCCGGGTGGCCCGGAAAAGATGACTCTTTACAGTCCCCTCGGAGGTATGGAGGGCGCTTGCAATTTCAGAAATCGAGAGACCTTCGAACACCTTGAGTTCAAAAACACTTCGCTGCCTGTCTGAAAGATCTTTCAGGGCCTTCTGAATATCCGCCCGAAACTGCCGTCCCTTAAGGGTTTTCATCGGATCCACATGCCAAGTTTCATCCGGAAAATCCAGAAGGGCTTTCTGTTCAAAGCTCCCACGGCCCGTCCTGTTGGATCCCCACCAGGACCCGAACAGCTTTCTACGCCCCGCCTTTCTCCGGGCATCCAGACAGGTATTGACCACGATACGGTACAGCCAGGTGTAAAATGTGGATTGTCCCTTGAACTTCTTGAGATTTCGAATCACCCGAACAAAGGCTTCCTGGACGGCATCTTTCGCCTCTTCCACGTTGCCCGCACACATCCGGTAAGCGATTCCAAAAACCCTTTGATGATATCGGCGGATCAAACGATCTATTGCCCAAGGGTCATTTCTCAGGGCGCGTGCCACGAGTTCGGAATCTTCAGATCCTTCCGTGGTAAGGTTTTCCCCCATACTCCCCTCCACCACAGAAGAGGCATCGATAGTCTCTGCCAATTCTCTCCCTCCGCAACCGCTCATATCCGCCTTTCATTCCACCGCTTCCAGTTGCCGTGGTTCCAGGAGCCCATATCTGAAAAGCGATCAAGACCCGGCCCCACTGATCATTGTAATGAGACCTTTGAAAAATGTTCAATTTTGTTCAAGGTCAAGGAAGGCGAAAATTTTAACCGCAGGAATACATTGAAGTATTTCGAGGATTAAAATTTGAGCCTGACCTGTCTGCCGTGCCTGTCTGCCGTGCCTGCCTGTCCCGTTGGAACGGCAGATAGGCCCGGCACAGGCAGGCGCAGAGATTGGGCAAAAGAGGACGTTTTTCAAAGGTCTCGTAACGGCTCCAGTAGTAATTGTCACCTCACTGCAAGGGTTGATATCGAAAAGGACCATCCGGGCTCGGACCATCTCGCCCTGAACCCGTACCGATCATGACGGAGAGGTTCCGGACAAACCCATCCAAAAGCAGGATAACAGTGTTCGATATGCCTTTCCGTAAAATAATAGAACGTCTTACGGGCACGGCAGCGGCGCGTATGGCGGGCACGGTAGATGTGATCACTCGCCCTATCCAGCATGTAGTACAACCTGCGCCTTTCCCTTGGGCTCAATCGACCGTCTTCCCAGGCCCTGAGCCTTGCCCGTTTGATCCGTTGCTGTTCTTTCGTAAGCCGAAAGTATTCTTCCCGGGTGATGGTGCCTTCCAAAAACCCTTTGGCGATCCGCCTGATTTGTCTCTCCTGTCGCTTGCTGAAACGATCATCGGCCCAGGACTGGCTGCCGAACGCCAGGACCAGAGCAACCGCCATCGCCGCTATCCCTGCCGTCGTAACGAGCTTCATGCCTCTCCCTCCTCTTCATCCATTCTTTTTCCTAAACTAAGCGTTTCAAAATTTTGATGAAATCCTTTTAGTTAGGTTTTTATTTTATTTGACGCATGCGGAGAGAATTAGTTTACAAGACTAAACCACTATCGGCCGAAGCCGATAGCTTTAGGGGCCAAGGGTTCAATTGAAAATCATTTTACTTCCAAATCCTTTCTCTTGACCCCTGTCCCTTTGAACCTTACTCAAAAAAACGATCAAACTGAAGACTTCACCTGAAGGCAAGGAGTTTTCTCCAATTCCCGGAAAGTACAACAAAAAATGCCTGCACCACCGGGAGAAGGGGCATGGAGATCTTTTCGGAAGTGACCTGTCGGGAAACTCGGGAACGAGGAAAAGATCCCCATGCCCCTTCGATCTAAGCCAATGTTCCCGCCATAATTCCGGCGGCCAAGCCTTCGTTATTTCAAGGGGTTAGGATGGGTTCAAACAAGGAAGGGCGGCCCAAGTCCCATTCACTGGGACCCCGGCCGCCCCTCGGCGCATCAAGGATGCGACCCCCTATGAAACCCTGAAGGCCTCTTCCCTGCCGATGTACCGCCTTCGCAGCTTTGTCTTTTCAATTTTTCCAGTGGGATTTCGGGGGATCTCTCCAAAAAAAACTTTGCGGGGACGCTTGTAGCGCGGCAATGCCTTGCAATGGGCAAGGACTTCTTCCTCTGTGAGGGTAGTCCCTGGAACGCACTCAATGACCACAGCCACGATTTCCCCAAGGCGTTCGTCCGGGTAACCGATGGCCGCGGCATCCTTGATGCCTTTGTGAGTATGGAGGTGGTTTTCCACTTCCACCGGAAAAACGTTTTCCCCTCCGCAGATGATTACGTCCTTTTTCCGGTCGACCAAATAGATGAATCCATCCTCATCCTGCCGGGCCATGTCCCCGGTATGAAGCCATCCGTCCTTCAGGGCCGCGGCCGTGGCTTCGGGATTCTTGTAATACTCCCGCATCACGCCTCCTCCCCTCACGATGAGTTCTCCCACCTCACCCTGTTTCACGTCACGGCCCTCTTCATCCACGATCCGGGTCTCCCAGTTGAACCCGGACCTCCCGATCGCCCCCACCTTGTGGGTGTTCTCAACTCCCAGGTGGACGCAGTTCGGGCCTGTGGCCTCGCTCAAGCCATAGGTCGTATCGTAGTCCATGTGGGGAAAATACCCTTTCCATCGTTGGATCAGGGAAGGGGGAACCGGCATGGCCCCGATATGGAGGAGCCGCAACTGCTCCAGCCTGTAGTCATCAAGTCGCATTTCCCCCCTGTCAAGCTTCAGGAGGATATCCTGGACCCAGGGCACCAGAAGCCAAAGAATCGTCCCTCCCTCCTCGCTTACGGCCTCAAAGATCCACTCGGGGGAGACCCCCTTCAGGATCACGGCGCGCCCTCCTACGATCAAGCTGCCGAACCAGTGCATCTTGGCGCCGGTGTGGTAGAGGGGAGGTATCAGGATGAAATTGTCGTGCCTTTCCTGGCCGTGATGGACCTTTTCAGTGATAGCAGCACAAACCAGGTTCTTGTGGGCAAGCAGTATCGGCTTCGGGCGCCCGGTGGTTCCGGAGGTGAAGTACAGGGCACACGAGTCGTCATAATAGAGTTCAACATCAGGAGGTTCGGGGGACGTCCGGGGGGTCCATTCACGAACAGAATCGGCGAATTCCGGCACCTTTTCTCCAGTAAAGAGGTAGTCCCGGACAGGAACCGTTTCCTTGATCTCCTCGATTCGCTCAGTAAATTCCTCCCCGAAAATGACCACTTTCGGTTCAGCGACATCGATACAGTACTTGATGTCCGCACCGGTAAAGCGAAAATTCAGGGGAACTACCCAGGCCCCGGTGCGGAGAATACCGAAGTAGGTCACCAACCACTCGATGGAATTCATCATGAGATGGACTACCCTGTCCCCTTTTCCGACTCCTTTTTCAACTAGCAGATTTGCGAAGCGGTTGGCCTCATCGTCGAACTGCTTCCAGGTCACTTCTTTTCTCACATTCTCGGCAGGAATCCGTTCCACCAGGGCCACATCGTCCGGATACATCCTTGCGTTCCGGGCAAGCATTTCACCTATGTGGATATCAATATCAGGCATGATTCCCTCCCTATTTCGCCGTGACGACTCGCTCGTCTCACGGGTTGACTCCCTTCATCTTCCTGTCGCCATAATCTTTTCCACGGGAGCTTTCGACCAGGCTCTGTGCTTCTGCTCGACCTGTCTCCGGATTTCATCCGGATCTCCAAAGTAGATACAATGGGCCAGACAAACGTTGTCGGCACAGGCTGGAAAAAGTCCCTTTTCCACCCGATGAATGCAAAGGTTGCACTTTCGGGCCGTCCCGTTCACACCATCAAAGACCATGGCCCCGTAAGGACAGGCCTGGACACAACTGCTCCCGCACGTGATACACCTTTGAGCTTCCTGCAGGACCATCTCTTCTGTAAATCCCTTTTGTACTTCATCAAAGTTATCCGCACGTTTGCGGGGGTCCAGGCTGGATCCGGATATCCTGGGTCGCAGATCGAATGTCTTGTCCCGGGGCAATGGAATCACCGCCCAGTCACGCTTCCTGTCCCACCAGAGATCGCGGCCTTGAAGATAGCGGTCGATTGAGATGGCCGCCTCTCTCCCGTCCGCAATGGCCTCCGTTACCGTGCGGGGGCCCCTCACGGCATCCCCGCCCGCGAAGATATCAGGATCATCACTCTGAAGGGTGAGGGGGTCCACATTCAGGGTTCCCCAGGGGCTCACGGTGCAAGAGCACTCAGGGGTCAGACAGGACCAGTCCGCTTCCTGGCCGAGGGCCATGATGACGGTGTCCACTTCCAAGGTGAATTCCGAGCCGGGAACGGGCTCAGGTCTCCGCCTCCCGGTTTCATCGGGTTCTCCCAGGCTCGTCTTCAGGCATTCGAGGGCATGCACCCGGCCGTTCTTCTTGCCTGTAATACGGATGGGTTGAGTCAGGGGTTGAATTGCGATCCCCTCCTCCAAGGTCTCTTCCACCTCCTCGGGATGGGCCGGCATCTCTTCCAGCCCACGGCGATACAGGATGAAAGTGTTTTCCGCCCCCAGTCTTCGCGCCATCCTGGCCGCATCCAGCGCCGTATTTCCCCCCCCGATCACGGCCACGGTCTTTCCAAGGCTCACTGATTCACCCATGTTGACCTTCCTGAGAAACTCCAATCCTCCATGGACGCCTTTAAGATCCTCCCCCTCGATACCCATTCGGCGGCATTCCTGCGTGCCGATGGCGATAAAGAAGGCCTTGAATCCTTCCTCTCGCAACCGTTCGATGGTGGTATCCTTTCCCACTTCGACCCCGGTCATCATGGTGACTCCCATGTCACGGACCATTTGGATCTCCTGCTCCACAATATGGCGTGGGAGGCGGTAGGACGGGATACCCATGGTGAGCATCCCTCCCAGGCAATCGTCCTTTTCCAGAATCGTCACGGGATAGCCTTCCCGGGCAAGATAATATGCACAGCTCAGACCGGCAGGCCCGGATCCGATGACCGCGACCTTCTCGTCTTTCCGGGCCTTGATGCGGGGAAAGGGCAGCCTCCCTTCATTCAGGGCGAAGTCCCCGAGGTAGCGTTCAACGGCCTTAACGGCCACGGGTTCATCCACTTGCCCCCGGTTACAACCCGATTCGCACGGGTGATAGCAAACCCTCCCGCAGATGGCGGGAAAGGGACTGGTCTCCCGGATGATCTTCAGGGCTTCATCGAATTTCCCTCTGGCCGCCAAGGACAAAAAGGCCTGGACATTGTTCCCGGCCGGGCAATTCTTCTTGCAGGGCGAGACCCCTTGCTTGTACTCCAATCCATTGGATTTAGCCGTTTCACAACCCGTACATTTTTCAGGGTCGTGCACCACGATACCCGTGGCCGGATCCTTGGTGATAGCCCCTTCCGGGCAGGCCGCCCCACAGGGAGGCTCATCGCAGTGCCTGCAGACATTGACCCTGAACATGAAGTAGGGTTCTCCATCCACCAGCCGCGGTCCATCTTCTTGAACGGAGATGAGCTTCACTCCTTCCGGCATGTCGGTCTCTTGCTTGCAGGCCACTTCGCATGCCTTGCACCCCCAACAGGCCGCATTGTCCACGTATAGAGCATACTTCTTCATGGGATCTTACTCCTCCTTTCCTGCGGGGTAAATCCTGCAAAGAAGGGTTCGGATATGGGTTGCGCCCATTGCAGGATCGCAATTTTCATAGGCGTTGTTGGTGAGGATGTTGATATTGGACTCGTCCCAGCCGTGGCCCGGGTCCTTCTTCTCCGGGAACCACCAAGCATGTTCCGCGGAGACCACCCTGGGATCCATTCCTTCAAAGAACTTTGCGCGTTGCCTTACGCGTCCCCGGGGAGACTCGATGAAGACCCAGTCCCCTTCCTTGATTCCCTCCTTCCTGGCGGTCTCCGGGTGGATTTCCACCGTCGGGTCTCTGTGGAGCTCCCTGAGCCAGGAGACCTGCCGATTCTCAGAATGGAAGAATCCCGGAAGCCTTCGGCCCGTTATCAGGATGTAGGGATATTGCTCGTAGAGTTCCGGTGTGCTGTAAGGGCTCTCGGGCGGTTCCCTGTGCCGTGGTAACGGATCGTAACCCAGGCCCTCGAGGAATGTGGAATAGAGTTCGAATTTGCGGCTGGGGGTGGAAAAACCTTTTTCCTTGTATTTCTGCGGGATCACGTCCCCGCGGATGTAATCCATCTTCTTGAAGTCCTGCCAGGTAATCCCCAGGGGTTCCAGGATCCAGTCGAGGGCCTGCTCGAAGTTGTCCCACCACAGGTGCCCCTGGCCGACCCTGTGGGCGAGGTCGTTGAGCATTTCATGGTCTGACCTGCACTCCCCGACCTGGATCACCTTCCGCCTGGGCAGGATGTAGCCGTGGCGTTTCCAGAAATCACCGATATAGTCCATCTCAAGCCAGGTGGCCGCAGGAAGCACGATGTCGGCGAGCTCGGCCGTGGGGGTGAGGAAGAAGTCCGACACGGCCATGAAATCGACCTTTTCAAGGGCCCTTCGCACCTCCCTGGCGTTGGCACGGGTCATGAGGGGATTGGAGCTGATGAAAAACAGCATTTTCACGGGGTAGGGTTTCTCTTCCAGGATGGCGTCCCATACGCATTTTGGATTGATGATCGCGAAGTTGGCCCCCAGGCGGAATCGATCGCCTCCAAGGCGTTTCTCCCTTTGCGTGTCGGGAAGCATCCGGTGGGCGCCGAAGTATCCAACGTTTCGGATCCTCGGGGTTTGAAAGAGAACTTGTCCGCCCGGCACATCGATATTCCCGGTAATCCCCATGAGACACATGAGAAGCCGATCGTTGTCCGCGCAGTTGACCTGCTGCTCAATGGCGACTCCCCACTGGATTCCCGCAGGTTTTGTTGTGGCATAGAGCCTGGCTGCCCGGCGGATCTTCTCCCTGGGAACCCAGGTGATCTCCTCCACTTTTTCCAGTGGATACTCCATCACTCGTTTTACGAAGGGTTCCCAGCCGAAAACGTGGTTTTCAACGAACTCCTTGTCGTAGAGTTCCTCATTGATGATCACGTTGAGCATCCCGAGGGCCAGGGCTGCGTCCGTTCCGGGACGCAGTTGCAGCCAAATGTCCGCCCGGGCGGCGATGCGCGTGAGCCTCGGGTCAACGGCGATCAACTTGGCACCCTTATCAAGGGCCACTGAGAAGGGTTCACCTTTATATTCGTCGGGATTCCCGATGACCAGGTTGTTTCCCCAGACCATGATACACTTCGGGTGATTCTCGTAATCCACGATCGGGTTGGTCCCGCAGGTGATGATGGAAGTGGAGATTCTGGGTCCGTAGCAGAAATGCCCGGCCGTAAGAACATTGGGAGTGCCCAAGAGATTGGCGAAACGGTAGATCACCGCCTCGTTTTCCCGCCCTGTCCCGTATCCCAGGACAACGGATTCGGCCCCGTATTGTTCCTTGTAGTGGAGAATCCGCTCCGCAATGGTATTCAGGGCCTCGTCCCACGAGATACGCTGCCACTTTCCGCTTCCCTTCTCTCCTATCCTTTTCACGGGATAGGTGAGCCGGTCCGGGTGATAGGCCAGTTGGGCGGCCGCAAGCCCCTTGCTGCAAATGGTTCCGTGGTTGATAGGACAATCCGGGTCTCCAGCGATCTTCGCCACCTTGCCGTCCTTCATGTAAATCAAGACGCCGCATCCCCCGTGACACATGCGACAGAAACTCTTTGTCACGGAGTCGTACCCGTATGTCTCCATCTCCTTTTCGGCATTCGAGTAAACGAATTCCGGCATGTTTTTACCTCCCTTTCGGTTCCCGGAGTGAGGGGTCTCAAATCCCTTTCCCCGGTCCTTTCAATGAAAGCCTGTCGGCGTCAGCACCCAGGGCCTCTGAGATCCTTGCCGCCGTCTCAGCCGCCCTTGATCCCTTCTCATCCATCTGCTCCACCGGAAAGGTCCCCATAAGGATCAGGCATCCGATGATACGATCGTGTGGCCCGAATACTGGTGAACTCACCGCGTTTATCCCGGGCTGAAGTCCACCCGCATCCTTTGCATAACCTTCCTCCCTGCAAAGGGCGAGTTCCTCCTTGAGCCTTCCCATGTCCACCGGTTCAGACCGCCCGTAGAAAAAGAGCCTTTTCCGGGCCAGGACCTTCTTTCTTTCCTCCTCTGGCATGAATGCCACAATGGCCTTCCCGTGGGCACCGGCCGTGAGATGGAATCGGTGACCCAGCCGTATAGTCACCCCGATATCCTGGTTCCCTTCATGCTTGGCAACAACGAAGACCTGGCCGGCGCTGATCAGCCCAAGAAGGGCCGTGTTCCTGGTCTCAACCGCAATCTCCTCCAAGAAGGGGAGGGCCCTTTCGCGGATATCCATATGGTCCAGGACGAACCGTGAGAGAGACAGGAGACCTGGGCCGAGGGAATAGGTCTTGCTCTGGGGATCCTTTTCAACGAATCCAAATTGCATGAGGGTGGTAAGGATGGAATAGCCCTTGCTCTTGTAGATACCCACTTCCCGGCAAATCTCTGTGAGGGTCCATCTGGAACGACCTCCCCGCCCCAGGCACAGGAGTATCTTTCCTGCCTGATCGACCGCCGGGACGATAGGACTGTATCCAGACTGATTATTTCCATCTCTCCTGTTCGGCTTCACCTTTCCCCCTTTCTGGAGCTGCACATAATAAACAGAAAAGATTTGTTCTGCATACAAAACCATATTCTATATACCAAACATACCTCAAATACCTTTTCCTGTCAATGAGAAAGACTTCGCCTGTCCGACTCTTTCCCGGCGTAATATCCTTGCCGCAAACGAGTCTGCAACAATCCTGTTGCTTCCTGGATCAAAGAGATTATATAGTGATAAAGATTTAAAAAAATTTTCCCAATTT
>JAFDEE010000084.1 GCA_019310525.1 Deltaproteobacteria bacterium
ACATAAATCCCAGCGTCGCTTCGCTCCGACTTCCTCGCTCGGGGGTGCCGCAATCCTCCGGATCAGGGTGTCGGAATGCTCCGGAATGACATGCCGTTTTCACCGGAATAGGCAGGGTGGGGTAAGACCAGGGCAAAGGTTCGGGAAGAGATACCTATATGAGTGGTGGAAGAGAGCGTGCAAGAATCTGGGAATTGAAGGCGTGGATCTGTATGGTGGTACACGACACAGTTCTGCGCGTGCTCTCAGAAAGTTTAGGAGCCCAGAGGAAATTAAAAGAGCGACTATGCACAAAACGAACAAAGCGTTTGAGAGGTATTTCAATATAGAGCTTGAGGATGTGCGAACAATATATACAGAAACGAAAGAGGCTGCACCGAATTTGCACCGCAAATTGGGGCAGCCTCAAACACCTAACGTATTGAAATTAAAAAGTTTTAATGGTAGGCACGACGAGATTTGAACTCGTGACCCCTACCGTGTCAGGGTAGTGCTCTCCCCCTGAGCTACGTGCCTATTAGAGAGGTCTTTTATCAACTCACCGAAACGATGTCAAGACCCAATTATGTGGTAATCCCGCGGTTCCTTGTTTCGCTCCCGAGTTATTCTCCTTTCTCCTCCGGGCCCTCCCCCATCATCTTGAACCAGTAATGCATATAGTGGAGCCCAGAGCTTATGGTAAACAGAGCGGTCAAGTAGAAAAGATATCGGTAGAAAACAGGAGGAAGGGTCAAGAGATTTCCCCGGGACAGCACCGCCATTACCGAGGCAAACTGAAGGCACGTGGTTAACTTGCTTAAAAAGGAAGGTTTGATCTTCACGAACCCGGTGTGCACGAAAAACAGGACCGCCACACCCAGCAGTATCAAGACGTCTCTCGCGATAACCGTCACCGTCAACCAGGAAGGAAGGGATCCCCGTATGGCGAGGGTGATGAAGGTGGCCACCAACAGGAGTTTGTCCGCGATGGGATCCAGATAGGTTCCGATCCTGCTTTTCTGATTGAATAGTCTCGCCAGGAGACCATCCAGTCCGTCACTCAGGCAGCACAACATGAAAACAATCAGGGCGGAAAAATACTGATCGTTGATCAGATAGATAATAAAGATTGGGGCCAGAATAATCCGTATTGTGGTGATGAGGTTGGGGATGGTCATGGCACAAGCTACTTGATAACGAATAAAATCTGTCCTTCCACGCTTCTCTCTATCTCGAAAGGATAGGGGAAATGATCACTGGCCGCCACCCTCTCGGTGAAACGTTCCTCTGGCCCCATAAATTCAACGAGGACGGAGAAGGTGTTCCCACTGATCCGGCTCTGGGTAACGGATTTCACCCCAGGGATCTCTCTTTTCAGAAAGTCCTTGATCTCCCTGAACTGCCGGAAATTTTTAAGGCCGGAAATCATAACCTCGAAATGTCCGAGACCTTTTTTCCTCATCTCTTCATTGGCGAGTATTTTCGGGGTGAGTTCAGAGACCGCCTTTCTGCATATTCTCCCCAGCAGGTCCATCTCCTGCTCGCTTTCCTGTGGGACACCTTTTCCCTCCTCGAACCAATGATCCCTCGAGACCATGATTCCACTTGCAGGGTCCAGGGTGGCAAGGTCAAGGGATACGTTGCCCCCGGCATCCATTTCACATCTACCAAGGAGCACAAGGTCGGCTGAATAGGCTGTGCCCCAGCGGATGGCATCCTGGTGGGAAAGCTCGAGGACCTTCATCTCCTCAGTGATGCCCCCTTCAGGGACGTTGGAAATTCTGTTCAGAGGACGGTATCCCCGGCCTTCGAATTCCTTGAAAAGGGCCAGTTCAATAGGGGACAAAGGAGGGTTGCTTTCGGGTTCTCCCCACCAATACTGAACATGGTCCCTTTGGGGGCCTGCCTGGGATACAAGGAAAAGGATCTTGAGGGGGGGCGCTTCGGAAAGCAAAATACCGTGCTGCCGCAAGATTTCTTCTGTGACCTTCTCGTTGATCTTGACGCTTACGAGCACGCTTAGGAGATTTTCATCCTCCTGGCTCTCTTCCAGGATATGATAATTGGCGACGCTCTCACCGGCATTGGGCAGAATTTCCCTGAGAATAACGGAGAAATTCTCCGTCATACCCTTTCCTCCAAGACGTTCCGCCAAATACCTCTCCAATCCCTGGGCCAGTGCATCCGCCACAGCCTTTTCCTTGGCATCGGCAATATTTCCCTCCCTCGAATCGCCGGTGCCGATTACGATAAATTCCCGACTACCCGGACCCGCCGGCGTTTCGCCCATAGAGGGGAGAGGCGCAATGAGGCCCCAAAACAGAAAGCCTGCGGTCAATCCCAATATCAGGGAAAAAAGGGAATCACGCCTCATCACTCCCAGATCTCCTTTCTTCTTTGTCGCCATCTCAATCGATCACAAGAACCACTTTGCATTTCTGAAGGAGGCTTAAATGCCTTGGGGTCCCCCGGATTTTAGCGGCGTCGGAATTGCTGATAACCACGTCGGATATGCCGCCCCCCGCCTTCCTCACTCCCTTTATGATCAGCGGGTTGCCTGCCACCCGTTTACAGGCCTTAGCCGCTTCCAGATCTGGAACATACCTGGCCACCCCTTTCCTGACGGCATACTCACGGCTCACATAGGCCGGGCCGTAAACGACCTGCCCCTCCTCGTCCTGTACGATGGGCACCAAGGCGGGTTTTACGTGAAACCCCCGGCAATCTATGATGAGTCCGGTATAACCCTTCCCCTTTGCCGGATCCGGTGCATTGGGGTGGACCACTGATTCGATATTTCTGATGCTGCCGGGCAGGATCAATTCGGCCAATACCCCGTTCATCTCAACGGCCAGGGTTGCCTCCACGGCACCGTTCTCCTTGTAAGAGATATCCGCAACAGGGGTTTTCCGGATGAGTTCCTGAAGAGAGGCCCTCAGCCCTTTCTTTGCATCGATTATGTCCCTTATGAGCATCCTTGAATCCACATGGATGGATTCAAGGATCTCGAGGAGGTTGCGTCTTGCCTGTTCTACGGCCTTTCTTTCCGCGACCGCTCTGGCCTGGGCGGAATTTGCCGGATTCGATGGAGGAATCCCTTCTCCAATGGACTCGATGATCCCATTCGACCAGTCAATCCTCCCGTATTTCAACGACTGATTATAATTCTGGGCAAAAGAAGGGAGGCCGTAATTTACAAGGAGAAGGGACAGAATTATGCTGAATAGGAAAGTCCGCTTCGCCATAGTTTATTCCCTCACCTTTCAACCACTCCTACAAGAAGGCCTCGATCTTCCGTATGATCGGTTCGGGATCCCGGGCCGCCATCCACACCATCTCCGAATCGCTCCTGAACCACGTAAGCTGCCTCTTTGCGTATCTCCTGGTGTCCCGCTGAAAACTGGACAGGGTCTCCCGCAGGGTCCATCGCCCCTGTAGGTATTGAACGACATGTCTGTACCCGATGGATTTCATGGGTTTGATCTCCGGAGAATAACCCTTTTCAAGGAGGTCTTTGGTCTCCTCAATCAATCCATTCTCCAGCATGGACTCGCACCGCAGGTCGATCCGATGATACAGGTGTTCGCGATCCATTTGCAAACATATTTTAAGGGCGTTAAATGGTTTGTCACTGAAGCGGTGTGCCCTGATCAGGGCGGAGAGCGGCCTTCCTGTTGAATTTATGATTTCAAGTGCCCGCGTGACCCTCACCCGGTCGTTTGGGTGGATTCTCGCTGCTGCCTCGGGATCCAACCTCCTCAGCCTGTCATGGAGAAAAGGCGCACCTTTGAGTTCCACTTCCCGAAGAAGTGACTCCCTGTACGCAGAATCACCGGCTGGGCACTCCAGCAATCCTCCCAGGAGAACCTTGATATACAGTCCGGTTCCACCTACCAGGAATGGGAGGACCCCCGCGGAAGAAAGGTCTTTCAAGAGTGGAAGGGCCAATTTCCGGTAGGAGGCCGCATTGAAAACCTCGTCCGGGTCTACGATATCGTAAAGGTGATGAGGAATCCCTTCCCGTTCCTCGGGTGTGGGTTTTGCGGTTCCTATATTCATGCCCCGATAGACCTGCATGGAATCCGCATTGACGATCTGTCCGCCGAAACGGCGGGCCAGCTTCAGGGCGAGAGCACTCTTCCCGGTGGCGGTGGGGCCGGTAATAATCACAATCTTCGGTTTCCGGTCCTCCCCGCGAGCATTCGGTTCCACGTGAATTCTCCTGAAAAACAAATCCCCTTTCAGGTTGGAATGCGCTTGAACATCCTTTCTATTTCCGGATAGCGGAATTCTTTGAAGACCGGTCTCCCATGAGGGCAGTGGGCCGGGAGATCCGTCTTCCGGAGTTCGTTCAGAAGGGTTTGCATCTCCTGGATCGTAAGGCTTTTCCCCGCCCTGATGGCTCCATGGCAGGCCATGACCGTAATCAGTCTGTCCAGAGCCCGACCCCGGGTCACGTCCTTCTCTTCACGCAACACCGGGAGTATATCCACCAGAAAGGGTTTCCAATTTAAATCAAGGAGTACCGGGGGCACGGATCTCACCAAGAACGTCTCTCCGCCGAAGTGTTCGATATCGAAGCCCAGACGGCTGAGTTGTTCCAGCTTTCCCAGAAGCACCTCCTTGTCGGCGATTGAAACTTCCCACTGCTGGGGAATAAGGAAAAATTGGGTTTCAGGACGGGCCTCGTCAAATCTCCGTCTGAGCCTCTCGTAAAGGATCCTCTCATGGGCGGCATGCTGATCCACCAAAAGGAGGCCCTCTTGGGTCTGACAGATAATATAGGTATTTTTCAGTTGACCGATGATTCGAGGCCCCTCCTCGACCAAGTCCTGCTGGTGGTCGAGGGCCTCCGGCGGTTCGGATTGAAGATCCTGTTTCCCGATTCGGTACTCCCCGCCCGCTTCGGTTACCAGGGGTCGATCCACAGAAAAAGGAGATGGTGCCCAAGGGTCTGGAGAGGCATCGGGGATAGGGATCGCGAAATGCCGCTTCATGGCCTGCTCGATCATGGACACCATTGTTCGGAAAAGGGCCTGGGCATCCCGGAAGCGGATTTCCTGTTTGGCCGGATGTATGTTGATATCGATGCGGAAGGGATCGATTTCCAGGAAAAGGACGACCTGGGGATAACGCCCCTTCATGAGGCGCTGGCCGTAACCCTCTATCACCGCCCGGGTGACGAGCTTGTCCTTCACGGGGCGGTTGTTGACATAGAGCAGAATCCGGTCTGCCCGGGAGCGGGCGTGATCGGGCGGGGCCAGATAAAGATTCAGCCGAAAACTTCCGGACTCGGTTTCCTCCTGGACGAGTGCTGATGCCGTATCACGCCCCAGGATCACCGAAAGGCGATTGCGCAGATCTTCCGAGGCCGGCAGGTTCATGAGGATCCCATCGCGTGTTTCAAGCCTGAAATGGATGCGAAGGAAAGGGAGTGAAATCCTTGAAAAAACATCCTGGATCAAATCCGTTTCCGTCCTGACCGCGCGCAGGAATTTTCTCCGGACCGGCAAGTTGAAAAACAGGTCCCGTACTTCCACTATGGTCCCCGGGGGGGAACCCGTCTCGTCCAGGGACCTGATTCTCCCGCCCGCAATGCTCAGCCGGTGGCCGACGAGATGGTCCGCCGGCCGGGAAGTGATCTCGACCCGGGACACCGCGGCGATGCTGGGCAAGGCCTCTCCCCGGAATCCCAGGGTCGCAATGGAAAAAAGATCGGACACTTCCCGGATCTTGCTGGTGGCATGCCGCTCAATACAGAGCAGGAGATCATCCCTGCTCATGCCCACCCCGTTGTCAGCAACCCTTACGAGGGCCTTGCCTCCCTTTTCGATCCTGACGGTGATCCTGTCGGCATGGGCATCAATGCTGTTGTCCAACAACTCCCGTACAATAGATGCAGGTCTTTCAATGACTTCCCCGGCAGCGATCTTGGAGGCCACGTCTTCGTTCAGGATTCGAATGGTATTCATACGCTTTTTAAAGGCTGAGAAGTTCCCCGTCGATCTCGAACCGGCGGGAGCGGCGTGGGCTCCCGAACAGTCTCCTTCGAAAGGCCCTTTTGCCGGCCAACAGGAGGTTCCGGCTTCCTATGGGGTCGCGGGTGAGGCAGGGGGCCCCATCAGGGCGTAAGAGCACATCCTTCGCCGATCGATAGGACAGGGAAATCATGGAAGCGAGAAAAACAGGAAACAGCTCCCGGCGTAAGCCCCTGTTGATCAAAAACCGGGGCGGGGAACCGCTCAGGTAATCCGACAATTTCACGGATTGGGTAAAGATCCGCCGCCTGGCCCGAAGGCCCTTCTTCTTTCCGACAGCGGATATCAACAGCTCGTCACACCCGAGCTGTTCCATGCTCAGTATTTCCTTCGCTATTTTTGTATACACCGGGCCGACGAAGCAATCCGACGCGGTCTCCCAATAGAGATGTCCCATTCTTCCCCAGGAAGAGGTCTTCTGGATCATTATCGGTATAAAATAATTGTGGGCGATCACATCGGCGGCGAGATGGGAAAGGAACCCATAGGCATAGGATGCCTCCCGCTCACCCCTTGCCTCCTTCATCAGTCTGAATCCGGTTTCCCAGTTGTGGGAATGCCCCTCCCTCGGCTTGATACCCTTTCCCACGAAAAAGTCAGCAGCCAAGTTTCCATAAAGAAACTCCAGGGGATAGGCCCTGATATTTTCCGCTACAAGGGGAAGAAGCGACTGGAGGTCTCCCAGAAGACCCGTTGCGATGACGGTGTGCACCCCCGGGCCCCAGGCCCATGCACCGCCCGGGAAAAGAAAATCGAAAACCCCGAAGGCTGCGAAAAAAAAGGTGATTTTCAATAATATCATTGGATCGGAGAACCTCCCGGCCCGTTGAAGAATGGTTTTCTGTCATAGGGGTCTATCGGCACCCTGAAGTAAATCTTGACCCTCTCCTGAAGATGATCACCATAGCAGACATTTTCCGCAGAAAAAAGGGGGTTTCCGGTTTTACAGGATCTGCTGCGTTGCCTGCTTGTCGTCCCAACGGGACAGGCAGGTCTCCTGAAAACTCGAAAATCGCTCAGTTTAGGTAAAAATAATCATTGAAAAGCAACCAGATTCATTATAATTGTAATATTGTCATACTGATGTCCTCCCACCTTCTCCCGGATATCCCGGGAATCTCTGGCGCGAGGAATTAAACTCTAATAAAAACAGCAGGAAGTCATGACAATGAATGAGCCCGTGATGGAAATAAGCACGGTTCCCAAGGGAAAAGTGCCCACGCCCGGAAGCGGAATCGAGATCCGAAAAACCATTTGTTCCATCTGCAATCCCATTTCCCACTGCGGTATCGACGCCTATGTCAAGGACGGTGTTGTCATCAAGGTGGAAGGGAGCAAGGAAAATCCCCACAACGAAGGGACCCTTTGTTCAAAAGGGGCCGCCAGCAGGCAGTATATTTATCACAAGGACCGTATCCGCACCCCCCTCCTGAGAAAAGGGGAGAGGGGTTCAGACCATTTCGAGCCCATCTCCTGGGAGGAGGCCATGGATATCCTGGCGGGACGACTCCTGGAGATCCGCGAGGAGTCCGGTCCGGAATCAGTAGTTTTCTATGCGGGGTACCCGAAGTGGATGAGGCCCTTCCTGAAACGGCTCGCCCACAGTTTTGGTTCTCCGAACTACTGTACGGAATCGAGCACATGCTCCCAGGCAGCCGGCATGGCGGCCAGGTTGAACTACGGGACCATGGGCAGACCCCATATCCCAAAGACCAAATGTCTCCTAGTCTGGAGCGGCAATCCCTTTTATTCCAACACCACACTGGTAAGGGGCCTGCTTGACGCCATCGAGAGAGGGATGAAGGTAATCGAGGTTGGTCCCCTGAAGACCCCCTTGAGCAGGCACGCCCATATCCACCTAAGGATGAGACCTGGGACCTCGGGAGCCCTGGCCCTTGGCATGGCCCATGTCATCATTGAAGAGGACCTCTATGATCATGAATTCGTGGCCGAATGGACCATCGGTTTCGAGGAATTCCGAAAATACGTCCAGGAGTTTACCCCCGGCCGAACAGCTCAAATTACCGGTGTCCCCGAGGATTTGATTAAAAAGGCGGCAAGGCTTTACGCCACCACCAAACCCGCCGCCATGCAGAACAGCGCCAACGCCACCACCCACCACACCAACGGGGTTCAGAACCATAGGGCACTCACCGCCCTCGTGGGGCTCACTGGGAACTTCGACGTGGAGGGAGGCAACTATGTGATCCCACCCGGATACCTTTATATGCCGACCGGAATCCAGACGAGGGAGAAGGAATTCGAACAGTCCCGCCCGTGGACGGATATGCCTCCCCGGATCGGGCAGGATCTGCATCCGGTTTGGTGCCGCATGGTGGACGAGGCCCAGGCGATTCATATTCCTCACCAGATCAAGAGCGGCGAACCATACCCCATCAGGGCCATGCTGGGCTTCGGTCTGAATCATCGCATGTGGCCAGGGTCGGCCTTTATGCGGGAATCCCTGGAGATGCTCGATTTCCTCGTGGTGGTGGATCTTTTCATGACCGAGACCGCGAAAATCGCGGATCTGGTACTCCCGGCCTGTACTTCCTTCGAGAGAAGCGAACTCAAATTTTACCCTGAAAAATTCGTCATCTGGACGACTCCCGTGATCGAGCCCCTATGGGAATCCCGCTCCGATGCGGACATCATCTTTGATCTGGCCCGGCGTATCACCCCGGAGGACGACCTCTTGCAAAAGGGCCACGAAGCCTGTATCGATTGGATCCTTGAGCCCACCGGCCTGCGCGTGGAGGAACTGAAAAAACACCCTGCAGGGCTTTCCTTGAAAGGGTTCCCCGATCCCCCTTTCAAAAAATACGAAAAATCCGGATTCCCGACACCTTCAGGGAAGATGGAATTCACTTCCCGCATCCTGGAAGAGGCCGGGCTGGATCCTCTGCCCCGGTTCAAAGAACCCCTGATGAGCCCCTTCAGCACCCCTGAGCTGGCGGAGGATTTCCCCTTGATCCTGACAACAGGGGCCAGGCTTCCCATGTTCATTCACTCCAGGACCTTTCGACTCGGCTGGACCAGGGGGCTCCGGCCGGATCCCATGGTGGACATCCACCCCCAGGACGCCCTGGAACGGGAGATCACACAAGGGGACTGGGTGACTCTCTCCACCCCCAGGGCCTCTATCAGGGTCCGGGCCAACCTCACCAACCTGGTCCCTCCCGGCGTGGTGAACATGTACCACGGATACCCGGGCGCGGACGTGAATTTGTTAATCGACCCGGACTACCGGGACCCCATATCCGGATACCCTGGGTTCAAATCCCTGCTTTGCGAAGTAAAAAAATTCACCCCCTGAGCGAGGTTCTCCATGCAACTGGGTTTTTCATTAGATGTGTCACGGTGTAGCGGATGCATGGCCTGTGTCGTGGCCTGCCAAGACCAGAACGACCTGCCGGAAGATGCAAAATCCTTCAGGCACGTGACCCGGCTTGAACAGGGCCGGTTTCCCGATGTCTCCATCTCCTTTGTCTCTGTCGCCTGTCTTCACTGCGGGGACGCCCCTTGTCTGATGGTCTGTCCTACCAAGGCCCTCTTCAAGCGCGAGCAGGACGGCGTGGTGGACGTGAACGTGGACCTATGCGTGGGCTGCCACAGTTGTGCCTTGGCCTGCCCCTTCGGGGCCCCCCGCTTTCCCTGGGGAGAGAAGATGGCCAAATGCGATTTTTGTATCGAAAGGGTCCTCCACGGCCTGGAACCGGCCTGTGTCAGGGCTTGTCCCACCCGAGCCCTCAGCTTCGGACCTGTGGACGACCTGACCGTGGCAAAGGCGGAAAAAGCTGGTGCCACTTTACTCCGATCTTTCCTGTCCACCTCCGGTACGGAACGATGAACCAGGGCTCCCTTCCTCTTCTGATTATCGGTAATGGAGGTGCTGCCGTCCATGCCGCATTGGGAGCCCGGCAAGCCGGGTTCAAGGGCCGAATCCGCCTCGTCGCCGACCGGGAAGGCCCGGCCTTCAACCCCATGCTCGCCCCCTATTACCTTGCAGGCTCCATCCCCTTTGAACGTTGCTTTCCCTTTGGAGCGGACTTTTATATCAGGCATGAACTGGAGTGCCTGTTCGGTTCTCCGGTGGAATATCTCGATCCGCGGAATAGGGAAGTACGCCTGGCGGACAACCGGAAAATCCCTTACGAAAAATGCCTCTTGGCCACGGGGGCCAGTCCCGTGCTCCCTGGTGTGCCAGGGCTCAGGGAATCCAGCCGCGTATTCACCCTTCGAACCGCCTCGGACACCACCCGGCTGGCCGACACACTTCCCGTGACGCGGAAGGCTGCCATCCTGGGCGCCTCCCTGGTGGGGCTGAAAGTGGCGGAAATCTTTGTCCACCGAGGGATCGAGACCGTCCTTATCGATGTAGCCCCACAGATCCTTCCCCCGGCCGCCCTTCCAGAGTGTGCATCGAGTCTGGAAAACCACATACTCAAAAACGGTGTGCAGCTCCGCCTGAGCGCCTTCCTGGAACACCTTGAAGAGACCTCCCAAAGGGCGGTTCTCCACTTCAAGGAGGGTCCGCCCCTCGAAGCGGATCTATGCCTGGTATGCACCGGGGTCAGGGCAAACCTGGATTTCCTGGATCCAACCTGGACCGGCGTAGATCGCGGTATCATCGTCAACCACAGGCTGGAAACCCAGACCGAAGGCATCTATGCCGCTGGAGACGTGAGTCAGGGAACCAACCTGCTGACAGGCAAGAAAGAAGTGCTGGGGCTCTGGGGAAACGCCTGTTACCAGGGGCGATGCGCGGGGATCAATATGGCCGGAGGGAGAAGTTCATACCCGGGATCCATTCCTGATCACGTGAGCACTTTTTTCGGAATCCATTTCGTGCATCTCGGGGATGTCCATCGGCAGGGATCCGAGATCGCCGTACTTTCCGGTGATGACGGAGACGATGGAGTAAAGTTCTGGTTGGTCTTTGAAGGAAAAAGGCTGGTGGGGGCGAATCTACTGGGGAACCTGGAGCACGCCGGGCGGTTGCGGAGGACCATCCTGCTCAGGCTCGACTGGGGGGAGCACCTCTCCCAGCTCAGGGAACGTCTTTCAAGTGAAATCCTGGATAGGGCCCTTTGCACCCTCCTGCCTGCGCAACATCGATTTATCAGTACTCAATACCCTGCTGGGCCTTGATTCCCTCCTGAAAGGAATGCTTGATTTCCCGCATCTCCGTAGCCAGGTCCGCCATCTCCACGACCTCTTTACGGGCGTCTCTCCCGGTCAAGACAAGATGCAGCCCGGGGGGCCTTTTCCGAAGACCTTCCAGGACCTCATCTACGGAAATGAGTCCGAATTTCACGGCATAGTTGATCTCGTCCAGGATGATCATGTCATAGGTCCCTGAACCCATCTCTTCCAGGAAATAGTCCCAGGCCTCCCTCACGGCCCGGATGTCTTCTGGATCCGCCCCCCCCCGTCCTGGACGGACAAATCCCCTTCCCATTGGAAGGATCTTGAAATGGGGTGCCAATCTCTTGGCGGCTTCCAGTTCTCCGTAATGCATGGATCCCTTGATAAACTGGATCATCAGGGTCGATAGGCCGTGCCCCACGGCCCGGAAGGCCATTCCCATAGCGGCGGTGGTCTTACCCTTGCCGTCACCCGTAAAAACGATGATGAGCCCCTTTTTCGGCATAAATACCTTCCCTCTCCCGTCTCCCGCTCTGAGACCTTTGAAAAACGCCCCCTTTTGCCCAATCTCCGCGCCTGCCTGTGCCGGGCCTATCTGCCGTTCCAACGGGACAGGCAGGCACGGCAGACAGGTCAG
>JAFDEE010000085.1 GCA_019310525.1 Deltaproteobacteria bacterium
ATTGGAGTATTTCGAGGATTAAAATTTGAGTCTGACCTGTCTGCCGTGCCTGCCTGCCCCTTGGAATGGCAGATAGGTCCGGCACAGGCAGGCGCAGAGATTGGGCAAAAGGGGGCGTTTTTCAAAGGTCTCACCAAAAGGTGCAGTCAGGAAACATCAAATTCATTCAAAATTCGTCACTCTTCGGGATTGCCGATTTTGCCGAAGATGCAAGGCGTAAGGTGCCCCAGACTACTTTCAGTACTTCAAGCGTCTTACAACGCAGCAGATTCGGCAAACTTGGCAATTGCATAATCCGGAATAAATAGTACTTGAAAATGAACCTCAGGGATATTACAGTCCTGAGACAAGGATTTTTTCCCACTTCCGGGACGTCAATAATCCTCCCACCCCGACACTCGGAAAAATGCATCAATGATCGAGACCGGCCTTGTCCCGGGGAACAGACTGGCTGAGGCCTTGCATCTCCAGAAGGAATCCGGGAAAAGGCTGGGCCAAATTCTCATCGAAAAGGGATGGATCAGCGAAGAAGAGATGGCCTTCGCCCTTGCCATGCAACTGAAAATTCCCTTCATCGATTTGACCAGTTTCGAACTTGACGGAAAGGTCATTGAATGCATCCCCGAGGAGGTCTCCCGTAAGTTCATCTGCATCCCTGTATCCTTGAGGGACAGCATCCTCGACGTTGCGATGGCCGATCCCTTGGATCTCAACATGATCAAGGATCTCCAGTTTATCACCGGATTCAACATCCAGCCCGCCATCTCCACGCCAAGTCAGATCCTTGAAACCCTTCAGAAACACTATCACCCGGAAAAAACCATTTCTGAAGTGGTCACGGAATATTCCAATGAAGATCTTCTGGAATTGTTGCCCGAGCAAGAAATAAAGGAAGAAGAGGAAGATCAGTTCGAAGCCTTGAAGAATTCGCCCTTCGTGAAGATGGTGGACTTGATCATAAAAAACGCCATCAAGAAGGGGGCAAGTGACGTCCATATCGAGGCCCAGGAAAACCAGGTCCGGGTGAGAAATCGGATCGACGGGGTGCTCCAGGACTCCATCAGACTTCCCAAGTGGACACAACCGATCATCGTGTCCCGGGTCAAGGTCCTCGGAGGGATGAACATCGCTGAAAAGCGCCTCCCCCAGGACGGGCGGATCCGGGTACGGGCAAGGAACCTTTCCGTTGACCTCCGGGTTTCCACCCTTCCCACCTATTATGGAGAAAAGGTGGTCATCCGGATCCTGAACAAGCAAGATGCCTTTCTTTCCCTGGATGAGCTTGGTTTGGCGCCACGGAATCTGGAGATCGTAAAGAGTTTTATCAAGCATCCCCAAGGGATGATCCTCATTACTGGCCCAACCGGAAGCGGGAAGACCTCCACGCTTTACGCCTGCATAAAGGAGATCAAGTCGGAGGAGGTAAACATCATCACTGTGGAGGACCCCGTTGAGTACGAACTGGAGGGAATCAACCAGGTCCAGATCAATGAGAAGGTAGGGCTCACCTTTCCCTTTGTACTCCGCTCGATACTCAGACAGGACCCCAATGTTATCATGGTCGGTGAAATTCGAGACGCCGACACGGCCGAGATTGCACTGCAGGCGTCCCTGACGGGTCACCTCGTTTTCTCCACCTTGCACACCAATGACGCCCCTTCGGCGGTCACAAGGCTCGTGGATATCGGAATGCCTCCATACATGATCGCCTCATCGGTAATCGGGGTGATCGCCCAGAGGCTGGTGCGGAAGATTTGCCCTTACTGCCGCGTGGAATACGTTCCAAACCAGGAATTGCTCAGCCGTCTGGGGCTGGATACCCATTTGCTGCCCTTCAAGTTTTTCAAGGGAAGGGGATGCCCCAAGTGCGGGAATCGCGGGCTGAAGGGGAGAACGGTCATTGAAGAAGTCATGATCGTAGGCCGGAAAATCCGAGAACTCATCCACTCAGGAGCCACCCTCGATCAGATCAGGGAAGCCGCTATGGCTACCGGGATGACCACACTGGGAATAAGCGGCCTGAAAAAAATCGAAGAGGGTCTCACCACAATCGATGAGGTCCTCAAAGCGGTCCAACAAAAGGAAGAATTGACAACGATCTGTACCCAGTGCGGAAAGGCCGTAAGCCTCGACTTCAGAGACTGCCCCTATTGCCTGAATCCACTCGTCCCCGCCTGTGATTCCTGCGGCCGAATCGTCCAGGCGGAGTGGGTCGTATGCCCATACTGCAGGAATGAATTGGGAAACGGGGCACTTGAACATGGATAGAACTCTGGTATACTTTCGCTCAGGTTGCCGGCCCATTTTCCTTCATTCTCGAAACGCTTTTCAGTCATAAGGCCACCTCGTGGTGTGAGCTATGCGATGCAAACATCATCCCAATCGAGAAGCGGTTCATTTTTGCGACGGATGTGGAATCCCCCTTTGTGAGGATTGCGCCGAGGAATCCAGGCCTGGAATCTATTACTGCTTCCAATGCGCCATGTTCCGATCCATCTCCGAGGCTGGAGATACGATCCGTGAAAAAAAAGGGCGGGCAAGCGAAAAAAGATCAAAAAAGAAGCGGAAATGGGGCCCTTTTCATTACTTTGTGATCCTCTCTTCGGCGATGATCCTTGTGTTGTGGGGGATCATCCTCTTTGGTGTCCCGGAACCTCCGGGGGGAGTGGCCGATTTTGAAAACCAGCCACGCCTCCTGCTCTTCATGGTGGACAGCTCCCTCAAACGATATGCTTACTATGAAGGCAACAGGTACCCCAAACGATTGACGGACCTCATTCCGAAATATCTCTCCCTGGGGAAAAACCCTGATAGACTTCTCCAAAAACTGAATTACCGGCCTGATCCCCGGGTCGGTTACTATCTGTCCTTTTCAAAATCCGTGAAAGGGGAAATGAACATGACCATTACTCCGCAGGGCATTACCATCCAGGCCCCTGACGTTAAAGGATCCTAGATGAGCAGACGAGCGGGTTTCACCCTTGTTGAATTGATGGTCGTAATCGTTATTCTGGGCATTCTGGCCGGGACCGCTCTGCCCTTGGTCCGCATCTGGCAGCAGCGGGCCTATGGATCTGAAGCGGCTGTTATGATGAAGCAGTTGTTGGACGGCCAGATTACATATTACCTCGAACATGACAGTTTTTTCCCTGCTGTGGGATCTGGGCCCATCATCATCCCCCCGGGTGACAACCCTCCTCCACAGGCCCAAGACTGGATTATTAAAATCAAAGACGCCTTGAAAGTCTCCATTCCCATAGGACACAAACTTGAGTACATGATCGAAAACTATTCCGCCTATTGCCAGATAAAAATAAGCGCACCTTTCCCTCTTTATCGGAACGGCCACAGGGCGATCTATGGAACGGTATCTTCCGAAGGAAAGACAATAACATATACTTGGGACAGGTAACCCTGAATCTTGCATAAACAATCCTGAACCCGTTAAAAAATTCATTGAAAATCCCCCTCTTAGGTCATAACCGGGCAAGGTGGAAGTTCAGCCCTACTGGTGAGAACAGGATTAAGAGTAATATTTCAAGATTGTTTACCCTTCGGGAGCGTCGAGTTTACCGAATCTGCTTCGTTATCGACCGCTTGCGGTAGAAGACTACAGCTGCGCGGTCGATGCCTCGCATCTTCGGCAAACTCGACACTTGCAAAATTCAGGTAACAAAATTTGATAACAGGCCTTTCCGGCCGATTTCATCCCCCATTCCTTGAAAAAATGCACATCTCCCCGAAGATCCAGTTCAGCAGGACCTGCGCCGATACTCTTCTCTCCATGGAGGAAATTCGAACCGCCGATTTCCTGGGAACCTTCTTGAAATCTGCCCTGGCGGCGGCCCCGCTCCTAGGGCTCTTTTACCTTTATATCGGTGCAAATACCCTCTTCGGAGTAACCATTCTTGCTGGAGTTCTCTTACTTCCCGCCTTTTTTGCCCTTAAAAGCAGGAAATGCTTCTTTTTCGTGGCCAATTACACCCTCTTCGTCCTTTGGGCGGCTCTCGGTATCATCGCGTGGAACACGGGGGCGATCACACCTTCGGGCGCTCCTCATCCTACATGGATTCTGAATGGGGCACTGGTGCTTATGGCCCTTTACCTGTTGAGCAGTCTCCTTTGGGGAACCCTCTGGACCCTTCTGGTATTCGTGGAAATGGGAGTGGTCCTGTGTCTCTATCGCAGGGGGCATCTCTTTCCGAATCTGATCCCACCGGACATCTTTGATCTATATTCCCTTGGTGCTTTTCTCGTGGCCCTCCTGTTCATCGTTTCTCTTGCCTTCCTTTTCGAGCGGCGGAGAATGGGAGTATGCGTATACATGGAGCAGGGGGAGCGGGAAGCAATCAGGGAGGCCAGGAAGTTCTGTGAGGAGGTTCTCCGATATATCCCTGTTCCTACCTTCATCATCGATCGAAATCATCGGGTGATTCAGTGGAATCAGGCTTGCGCTGAACTTACAGGGATCCCGGCAAAGAAAATCTTGGGGAAAAAGGTTTGGAATGGATTCGATGTGGACGGACAGGGATCCATGGCGGATGCCGTCCTTAACCGTTTTGAAAGATCTTCAGCTTCTAAAGGAGAAAATACCGTTCCACCCTTGAATGATGGGACAGTTGAAATAGAGCTCGATCTGCCGGCCTTAGGTGAAGGCTGCCGCGGGGTTATTTCGGCGGCTCTCCTTTACGGCAGGAACGGCCAAGTGATCGGCGCCATACAGACGGTCCGGGTGATTCCTCTCCACACACGTTTTCCTCTGCCTCAAACCACCTCGTAGACCATGATTTCGTCGGACTTGCCTTTGATCCTGCAGGGCCCGACTTCTCTGACCTTGAGTTTTCCTCTGACCGAGCGGTAAGTTTCTTCCCCGATAAGTATCTGGTTGGGGGCTGCCAGGGATTCCAGCCTTGATGCGGTGTTCACCGCATCTCCTATGACCGTGTAATCCATGCGCCTGGGTGAGCCGATATTCCCCGCCACAACCTGCCCGGTATTGATCCCGATACGGATCCGGATCCTCTTCCCTCCGGCCAGATTTTCCGGCATGGCATTGAGTTCCGCGAGCATTTCCTTCGCAGCTCTGACAGCCCTCTCCGGGTCATCACGCTTTTCGACCGGCGCCCCGAATACCGCCATGAGGCCATCCCCCATGTACTTGTCAAGGGTGCCGTCATGCTTGAACACGATGTCGGTCATCCTGGAAAAAAACCGGTTCAAAAACAGGGTCGTCTCCCGGGGCGGCATTTTCTCGGAAAGATTCGTGAAACCGACAATATCCGCGAAAAGCACGGTGGCCGTGAGATCCTTGGGCTCCATGAGTTCCTGCCCTCCCTTGAGGATCAGGTCAATCACCTGGGGCGGAATAAACCTCCCCAGTCGATTTCTCATCTTTTCTTCTTCCCTGATCTTCTGGTTCAGGCTTGCCTGCTCGATAACCAGCGCCATTTGGCTGCCGATTGCCTTGAGAAGCTCCAGGTCTTCCTGGGTAAACTGGTTGTCAAGCCTTACGCTGTCCAACTGGATCACCCCGATGATTTTGTCTTTTTTCCAGAGGGGAACACAGATGGCCGAGCGAATCTGCTTTATAAACAAGCTCTTGGCATGGTCCAGCCGATTGTCAGCCATGGCGTTGGATGTAAGCAGAGCGACCTTGTCACGAATAACCCTTCGAATAATCGTCCGACTCGCTTTTAACTCCCTACCACTTCCCCCTGAATCATGCCTGGATTTAACCACTACGGGAACGAGCATCTCGTTGTTTTCTTCTTCGCCGGTTAGCACCAGGAAACCGTAATCCGCATCGATTACCATGAAAATGAGGTCCATGATCTTGTTGAGGAGTTCATTGAAATCATGAATCATATTGAGTTGCCGGCTGATCTCATACAGTACAAAAAGGACCTTGTTGCTTCTTTCAAGGGTGGAAAGACCCGCCTTGAATCGATCCTCTTCAGAAGAAGGCACCCGGATCGACTCTCCTTCCCTCCCCGGAATCGGGGAGGAAAGAAGGAGGTCCTGGGTTTTTTCCCTTCCACCCACTTCAGCCCGGCTCTCAATGATAGGTCGGGGGCTCCTTTCATCATCATCCCCTGCCGTGAAAACCAGAGAATCAGACGTCGGCTCTCCGTCCCTGGCCCCGGAATAAAAAAGGATCCGGGTACGGCCGATCCTGATTCGGTCTCCATCCCTCAACAAAATATCCTGCACAAGCCTTCCATTAACTTCGGTGCCGTTGAAACTCCCAAGGTCCGTAAGGCGAAAACCCTCACCGGTTTCCATCAACCTGGCGTGATGCCGCGATACTGCGCTATCGGGAATCGTGATATCATTCTCCCTGCTCCTTCCCAGAGTCACTTCCTTCTTGGTCAAGGGGACCTCTTGTACTCCTCCGCCCTCATGAAGGATTCGCATCATCCACATCTTTTACTCCGTTTGTCGACAGAGGTCTAAAATGCCAGCAACAGGACCGTGATATTGTCCGACCCGCCTGCCCTATTCGCCTTCGACACAAGGGAACTTCCCACTTCGGAAAGAGATACTTCCCGCTTCTTTTCGATCGTCTCCAGAATCTCCCGGTCATCGATCATGCCATGAAGGCCGTCGGAGCAAATCAAGTAGAGGTCCCCCGGCTCCAAGGCCGTTTTGGAGATATCGATCCGGGGATGCCTCTCAATTCCAAGAACGCTGGTGAGGATGTGTCTTTGGGGATGCTTTCTGGCTTCCTGAGGGTTCATCCTGCCCATTCTCGCCCACTCACCCACCAGAGTATGATCCTCCGTGAGTTGTTCGATTCGCCCCTCCCGGATCCGGTAAAGGCGACTGTCCCCTACATTCACGACGGCAAAATGGTCCTCTTCAAAAAGGACTCCCGTAAGGGTCGTGCCCATGCCTTTTATTTCCGGCTGCACGTCGGCCGTTTCCAGAATTCGTCTGTTGGCCAAGGAGACGGCGGAAAAAAGCCGGACTTGTTCCGGGGTCCATCCCATCTGATTTTCCGGCTCCTGAGGTGCGGACTCCCGGCGGGAACGAATTACGTACTCTTCTATACAGCTCACGGCCAAACGGCTTGCCGTCTCACCGCCCGCGTGCCCACCCATTCCGTCGGCGACCAAAAACAGGCCCAATTCGCGACTGCAAAGATAGCAATCTTCATTATGACTGCGCACCTTACCGGTTTCTGAAAGGGCAAAATACTCGTAATTCATGAACGCGGCCCCTAAATCTTGGGAAAGGATTCTTGAAATCCGGATTGCAGAAAGAGAAGACTCATCGTTCGAAAGGCGGGAAGTAAGTCACACGGGGCCTGATGGAATCCGGCCCTTACCAAAGCCAATTCCCGTTCTTATCCCAGCGGCTGTTCACCCTGACGCCCAGCTTGGATAGCAGATGATGGAAGAGGAAACGCCGGTTGCCCTTGAAATAGCCCAGATCTCGGCAGTGCTGATGGGGGGTGAAACCAGCTTTCCGGGCCTCAGCCAGTGTCATGGTGCGGGCTGTCTTGCCCGCAACACAAACATAGTCGAAATGGATGGAATGATACTTCTTGTCCTCCAGGGTAACAACAACGACGGCATTTCCGGGCATCTCCTCATCAACCGTGATGAAGATACTAAGGAAAAAACCGATCAGGAGTAAACTGATCACAACAACGACGATTATCTTTGATTTTTTCCCCATGTCCCAACAATTCAACCGAGAGACCTGAAGGCCGCTGCCCGGATAGCCCAACAAAGACTCCGGGGTGGATATTAAACTACTATCGGCTGAAGCCGATAGCTTTTGGGGCCAAGGGGCCGAGGGTTCAAGGGGTCAAGTGAAAATCATCTTTCCTTGAATCCCGATCTCACTCGAACCCTGGCCCCCTTGAATCCTGTTCAAAAAATGATTCGACTAAAATCTTCGCCCGAAGGCGAGGGATTTTCTCCCATTCCCAGTATGGGACATTAAAGATCAATTCTTTTTCTTTTGAGAAACCTTCGGAAGAGGTAACTTAAAAAATTCGATGCCCTCTTCTTTCAGCATTTTTTCTTCTTCTTCAGTAGCCGAACCCTTAATGTTCTTTTTCTCCGTGACCCCGAAGTGCATCTTCAGGGCCTCTTTTGCAAAATTCGGCCCTACATCAACGAAATTTTTGTCAATGTAATCCAGGATCTCATAGGCCAAACGGTGATAGTCGATGGATTCGGCGCCCTTTCCGTCCCTTTCATCCATAGAGGTTTTCATGGCAACGGGAGACAGAATTTTCCTGATGTTAGTGTCATTGCAGTAAGGGCAAACGATCAATTTTTTGGCGTTCTGTTCATCAAAAGATTCATTATTTTGAAACCATCCTTCAAATACGTGTCCCTTTGAACATTCCAAATCAAACGCAATCATATATCCCACTCTTTCATTGTTTGAAGTCAATCGTTGATAAGCAAATGAAATGACTTGTCTGCTTCCACTAGCAGTGGAAAGATTTCCCTGGTGCCCGACCACTGATAACATTAAAGCGCTGACCGGGTTTTTGATCCGATAAATGATGAAAACACCCTATTTTCCCGGATAAAGAACCGCAAGAATCTTTGTCGGTTCTTCCCCGTGGCATTTCACAAGGTGAGGAACGTTGGAATCATAATAGATGGCATCTCCCTGCTCCAGCAAATACCGTTCCTCTCCAAGACGTACCTCCATGCTTCCTTCCAGGACGAAGATAAATTCCTGGCCCTCATGGGTGGACCTCTCATCCTCTATATCGGATGGGGCCAATACCATCAAAAAGGGCTCCATATGGCGGTCCCTCTTATGGGGGGCCAAAGAATGGTATTCGTAACCGTAACGGTTTCCCTTCTCGGAAGTATATCTTGATACGACCTTTCGGTCTGCCTTTCTTACGATCGTAAAAGGTTTTTTCTCCTCCCCAGAGATAAAATACCCGATCTTCATCTCCAGGGACTTTGCCAATTTTGTGACGATCCCCAGAGGAGGGGAAACTTCCCCTTGCTCGATTCGCTCCAAGAGAGCAAGATCAATGCCCGTGCGCTGGACGATATCCTGAAGACTCAAGCCTTTCTTTTCCCTTACCTTCTTGACCCTCTCCCCTACACTTATGTATCTTTCTTCCTCAGGAGGCTCCCTTCTGATGCTGTCAATAAAGGCCTTTTCTTCACCCTTGCTCGCAAATTGACCCACATCTTTTAAAAAATCTTCATAGTCGCTCATGGACCCTCTTTTGTCCTCTCCCATTGATCAGGCCTCTCCCCAATTATCGGATTTTGCCCAACTTGTGCCCATTTCCGGATTGACACTAACTTCCCGGAAAACGTCTCCGAACTCTTCCAGCCTACATTGTTGAAGCGTCCGGTGGTTCCTAAGGACCGCCTGAATCAGTTCGCTGCCGGCATTCGGAATCCAAAGTCCTGAAATTCCCCGTCATCGCTGCGAGTTCAAAGTTCTTGGCCCGAAAATCACGAATTTCTGCCGATATTATAAAAAGTTACATAACATTATCAATATACGGAAGTCAAGGCCGAGGAGGCTATCCTTCGGGAAGGGCCCAGGTTTGAGTCTGACCTGAGGAATTGCAAAAATCGGCCATTTCAGGGATAGACACATCCTGAATTTTCCGGACCATCCAATTTTATGGTAAAGAAATGACGGCTCCCTTCCGAATCCACAAATGTGGTTCATAATTTCTTCGGCACGATGTAATGAATCTCACCGGGACGAGCCTTTATCCGGCGATGTCGAGCCATTTACATACAAAAACAGGAAAAATTGATCCTTACACCAAAGAGAGGACATTTTTCACCCTTCATCAATTTTTTTTTGGTTTTACCCCAATATCATGGATACATTTTTTATCTTGACAAATCGTCTTTATTTTTAATAAGATCCCGCTGATTAAGGGGAGAATTGTGTGCGAGTTCGTTCTCTCCTTTTGGATACAGGCTGGGAGGCGGTTTTTCCAGCCTCCTGAAAGGGTCAGGTAACCGGGTTAACTTACACTACCAAACCTTAAACTCACCAAGGAGGAAATCTTATGAAGAAATTCTTGGCATTCTTCCTGGCTGCAGCCATGGTACTCGGCGCGGGTACGGCCCTTGCAGCCAACACGGTGGAACTGAGCACCGCGACCAGCGGGGTATCCACCGTTTACTGGGGACCTGTCTTCAGCAGGCACTCGAGCGGTCTTTCCGCTTACGTCGTGACGGGCGCCATTTTTAATGCCGCTTCCAAGCTGGATGCCGGTACGACGCTTTACGCCATCAGCAATACCCTGACCAACACGGACGGTACGGAACTAAGGGTTCAGGCCCTCAAGTTCGTATCAGGTGCCACTCCAATCGGCCCCCCCCAGTTGATTTCAGGTACGACCACTACTGTCGTTCTGTATGTTCTTGCACCGGGGGATGAAAGAGTCGGAAGCAGCGCAACCGATTCCGGTAATACCCTTTACATCATCGATGGAGGAACCGGTACGCTTTACCATGAATTAGGGATACCGGGAAACGGGTTAGGGTATGCAGCTTTTCCCGCCTCCAGCGGAGCCTATGATTTAGCAAATGCCGGATCGAGCCCGTATTGTTTGGCTCCGGTTACCATTGATAATGAAAACACCAGCTACTCCGGTGCCACCATTTTTGGAATCACTTCCGCCGGTGTTACCAACTCCGTCGGTGATTCAGGAATCTCGATTTGGGCCGTAAGCGCTCAGACCGGCACCTATACTACGAATTCCTCCGGAAACTCTAATGTAACAGGTTTTCCGAGCGCAAGCGGTGTCAGTGTCATTCATACCGCCCCGGTAATCTCGGGAGACAGCCTGTTTGTCATTGGTTATTCTTCAACGGGTTCCGGCAATACTATTTTCCAATTTGCTAAAAACAACATTTATAATGGAATCGTCACATCAGCCACTGTCGGCCTCAATGCTGACCTGAGCAACCAGTGGATTCCTACTCCATGCGTATCCGGTGGTTCCATCTTCGTGGTGGATAATGAGGGTGGTGTTTCCTCTTTCAGGACGGACAACCTTTCCCTCAACTACGGCGTAAGGTACACGGGCAGCAGGATCACCACCGGGGTCACCGCCGCTCCTGTGACTGACGGCACTTACATTGTGGTTTGCTCCACCAGCGCGGTTACCTGCTTTAAGCTGGACAATCTGAGCCAGGCAGCCACCTCAAGTGCCGCCCAGTGGGCCTATGACTTCGGCGCCAACAAGTCCATTTGGGCCACCCCTGCCATCTCCGGCGGTTACGTGTGGGTGACGGTGAACGACACGTTGCGAAACACCTCTACAACTTACAGGTTCGAGCTTGCCTCCACGGCCTCCAACGGCGGAATCGCCCAGATCAACACCTATGGCGACCTCACCTATGGTGATCCCATCCTAGTTGACAGCGCGGTCTGGACCGTCTCTTACGACCCGGTCGTAAGGAAGATCGCGGACTCCCACGGGGATGCCAAGGACTACTGGCCGCAGTTGAAGTTCGACAAGGCCAAGACAGGTAACAACACTGATACGGATGATGTTGAACCCACTACAGACGATGGTGGATGCTTCATCTCCACTATCATTAATTAACAGTTCCGGAACAACCTGACCTGTAACGGCCTGTAACCTGAAAGGGGGGCTTTTAACGCCCCCCTTTTTTAGTTCCCATCCCTTACCGCGCCCACCGGTTGACTGATTCCTTCACCTATACTATAGAAACTCCATGCCAAAAATGTATTTTACCTAAATTGAGCGATTTCCGAGTTTTCTGGAGATGCAAGGCGCGCGAGGATTCAGGAATGAGCCGTACATATCAGTACGCCGCAATGACGGAATCCGAAGCGCCTGTCTGCGTGCCTGCCTGTCCCGTTGG
>JAFDEE010000086.1 GCA_019310525.1 Deltaproteobacteria bacterium
ATGGAAGACATACAGGGGGCAGCGGATGCAATAGACCAGGTGCCAGAGAAGAAAAGACGGCCATATTATCGGTGGACTGAGGCGGACGTGCTTTGTGCGAAGAGAGAGTTTCATGCTGCACGCCGGGTGCTTCTCACATGCCTGGACAGGGACAGGCGCTCTAGGCACAGGGCCCTTATAAGGCTTTCAAGGATTGAGTACCTGTGCACGAACTTTCGAAAGAGCATGGAATATGCGGAGGCAGCAGGGACGTTTTTCAGGGAAACGTGGGGAGGGTTCCTGGATGACGCACAGTTCTGGCAGGCACTTAATGCATACCGCCTGCGGGACCGTGAACGTGCCATGGAACTGGCCGAAGACCTGAGGGCCCGCAATCCGCGCTATCCGAAGCTTGCAATGCTCTTGGCAAGGCTTTCCGGGGCTGGGCATGGGAGCAAGGGAGAGGAAAAATGAGAGAGAAGAAAATCGGGGCGAGAAAGGGGGGAAAAGACCCCATTGATTTCAGGCTGGTGACGGCAAGGCTTGAGAAGGGAATCATGGAGGGAAAGGATCCTGCCAGATGCCTTGAAATCCTGTCACGCGAGGATGTCTGGAAGAAGCTGGATGCCCAAATGCAGTTAAAGTGGGCAAGGCTTGCGCAAATGGGAGGAGACGTGGAGCTTGCCCTCAAGATTTTCACCCATCTCAACCAGACGTCTCCAAGGAAGACCGATGCGTGGATAGAGCATCTGGAACTCCTCTCAATCCTAGGCCGGAAAGAGCGGCTTGCCCAGGTCCTGGCCGCATCGAGGAATCATATCGGGGAGGAACAGCACCGGATCTGGCGCGGATCCTACCAAAGCGAAACAGAAGAAAGGGACCGTGATATCGGGGCAGCCCTTGAGCCCTTTGAAAAACTCAGGCAAAGGGAGGAAGCGGTTCAAAGGTATCTCGATCTTTTCTCAGGGAGGGAGGATTGTTTCGCACGTCAGTGGGCTAACAGACCAGAAGGAAAGCAGGGTTACGTGCCGGTTCGCCGGCCAATGGCGGAACAGGACGTGGAGGAGCATCTATCCGGGAAGAAAACCTACGGCATATATCTCCTTCGCACCGATTCGACCGTCAGGGTTGCGGTTATTGACGTGGATGTGGATGCAAAATTCAGGAAAGGCAACCTCAACAGGGATGATAAAGACCTCATCAGGAGAGAACGTGCCTATATTTTCACCAGGATCATTGAAATGGCAAAGGAGTCCGGGCTCATGCCCGTTTCGGAGTTCAGCGGGGGAAAGGGTTTTCACTTTTGGTTCTTCTTCGAAAAACCGGTTTCAGCCGGGAGCGCAAGAAGGCCCCTTGAGAGAATCAGGCAGACCCTGGAAAAGGACCTGTCTGCCTTTCAGATAGAGGTGTTTCCTAAACAGGACAACCTTTCAGGTAAAGGCTTCGGTAACCTGGTTAAACTGCCCCTGGGAGTACACCGGCTCACCGGGAAGCGATCGTACTTTATCGACTGCCATGACCGCGGAGTGGAAGCGCAACTGGCGTTCCTTCAAAAGATCCGGGCGACGGACCCTGAGAAGATCCTGGTGCCGGCAGATGGAATAAAAAGGGGGGAGGTACTCATTCACCCGAGGATGAAGGGATGGGCCGACAAATATCCTGAACTGGCAAGCCTTGAATCCCTGTGCCCTCCCCTTGGACAAGTCATTGCTTCCTGCAGGAACGGAAAACCTCTCTCGTTAAGGGAAGAGAAGATCCTCTTCCAGACGGTCGGATTTCTTCCCAGGGCTGGGAGCCTCGTGCATCATCTGCTCTCGTCAGTGCCGGATTACAACCCTCACATGGTGGATTACAAATTGAGCAGGTTGCGCGGGAGCCCCCTTGGATGCAGACGAATTCACTCCTTGTTGAGTTTTACCGGGGATATCTGCCCGTTCAACCGTCCGGCCGCATACCCACACCCGCTCCTGCACGTGGATCAATGGAAAGAGGATGCCCATGAACGTTCAGAGAAGGTAAACGATCTCTCCTCGGCCCTTGAAAATCTCAAGAGGGCCATCGCGCAGACGGAGGCGTTCCTGCAGTAATGGAAAGTATCTATGTGCTCGAACCCGGAGCATATCTCCGAAGGGAGGGACGTTCCCTGAAGGTGGTGAAAGGGGGAAAGGTTATTCAGGAGATCCCCGCCGAAGGACTGAAGAAGCTCATGCTCGTGGGTTACGTGTCTCTCAGCGGAGGGGTCCTGGATTTCCTGATCCAGAACCGGGTAGAGACAGTATTTATCACCCCGAGCGGCCGCTTCAGGGCACGGCTCGCCCTTGACGAGCACCGCCACGTGGCCCTGCGAAAGGCGCAGTACGTCCGCTTGAGTGAGCCCGGGTTCGCGCTGAATACGGCCCGTATCATTGTGCAGGGCAAAATCGGGAACATGGCCCGCTTCTTGCTGTTGCGCGCCAGGCAGTATAACAATGAAGCGCTGCGCATCGGGGCGGTCAAATTGAAGTCCCTTGCGGGCGCCGTGCGCGGCATACAGAACCTTGACATGCTCCGGGGGCTTGAAGGAAATGCGACCCGCATCTATTTCGAGCTCTTTCATTATCTTATCAGGAATTCATTGTTTGAATTCCACGGCAGAAACCGGCGTCCCCCCCTGGACCCCGTGAACGCAATGCTCTCCTTCGTGTATACATTGCTTACAAATGAAGTCCTTTCGGCCATAAAGACGTGCGGGCTCGACCCATACCTGGGGTGCCTGCACGAAGTGAGCTATGGAAGGCCTTCCCTTGCCTGCGACCTGGTGGAAGAGTACCGCTGTTTCCTGGGAGACAGGATCGTGCTGGGCCTGATCAACCGCAAGGCCGTAACCCCGGATGACTTTGTTTTCAGGAAGAACTCACCGGACAACTACGTGACTGAAGAAGAAATGAAGGCGAAAAGGCCCGTTGAAATGAAACCTTCCATGAACAGGGTTTTTGTCAAGAGTTACGAGAGGGTAATGAACAAAAGAATACGATATGGAAACCCTCCTATAAAAACGAACTACAGGATGCTTATCCTTCACCAGTCAAGGGCCTTTGCAAGATACCTGGAAGACCCTGAAACTCCTTATGTACCGTTCGAGTGGGAGGCCTAGGATGTTCTGCCTGGTGTGCTTTGATATAGTGGATGACCGTTCAAGGCAACGTGTGGTCAAGGTACTGAAGTCATACGGTGAACGGGTACAGAAATCTGTTTTTGAGTGCCCGGGGCTCTCGGAAGAAAGATTCCTGAAGATGAAAAACAGCCTTGAAGACATGATCGATGTATCAGAAGATACAATCCGGTATTATCACCTGTGTAAGGCATGTCTCCGGAGATTCGAGTTTTCGGGGATCGGGGGAAAACCGGAAGAAGGGACATTCAGAATACTTTGATCATACTCGCTTGGTCCACTTCCGCTGGGAAATGCATGCGAAAACATTTTCACACCAAATCCAGTTCATGGAAAAAGTCCCGCCACGGGAGCACCGGGATCTCACCTGCTGTGTATGGCCTGTCACAGATAGAGACACACATCGGTATCGCTTGAGGGTAATCTTTGCAAAAGGATCGCAGACCACGAAGGTCGGCTTTTTTTACTCTTCGCATGGTCTTGATTTCCACCGCAAACAGGTTTTCTTCTTCTTCGATTATGAGATCGACTTCAGCCCCTTGGGAAGATCGCCAATGAAAGAGCTTTGCGGGACGTTTTCCATAATGCACTAATCGTTTTGTTTCAAGGATGATGAAGTGTTCGAAGAGGTTTCCTAAAACTGTCGGAACAGTTATGGATCTTGGGGTAATTCTACTGCAAAGACTGTTTATTACTCCGATGTCGAAAAGGTAGTACTTGGGGTGGCGAACAAGTCTTTTCCTTGCACTTTTCAAATACGGCTCAAGCCGGATTGCAATCAGGGTGTCCTCCAGTATCTGATAATAATTCTTGATGTTTTTTCCGGAAACACCCGTATCTCTTCCGATAGTTGAATAATTGACGATCCTTCCGCTCTGGTCGGCAGCGATATCCAGGAACCGGCCGAATGCCTCAACGTTTCTCACAAGGGCCTCATCCAGGATCTCTTCCTTGAGATAGGTTTGGGTATAGGCCTTTAGGGTGAAGAAGGCATCCTCCGGGTTTTCATGAACTATCGGGGGGAGGGTGCCCTTCAAAAGGGCGTCATTCAGATGGAAGGCATCCCCCAGTTCCATAAAGGTAAATGGATAAAGCCTGAACTCCCATGCCCTTCCTGCCAGCATATTAACTGATGAACGCTTGAGTTTTCTGGCACTGGAGCCCGTAAGGATAAAGGTAAGCTGCCCCTTGAATTTCTCAATCAGGTAATGGATTTCATCCAGGAGGAAAGGTAATTTTTGTATTTCGTCTATGAATACGATGAATTTTTTGCCGTTTTTGGCCGCAAACTCGATTTCAGAGCGGAATAATGCCGGATCAAGCCTGTATTTAAGAAATTCATCCCTTTTTAAAAGATCAATCTCTATGTGGTATTTCTGTGCAAGCTCCTTGCGAACAAGGGTGCTTTTTCCTACCTGGCGGGGGCCAAATAGAAAAAAACTTTTTTTACCAATAGGTAATTTTATCACTCTGGGAATCATGTCGCAATTTTACCATGAAAAATTTACCTGTCAAGTTATAAAAGTCATGAAAAATAGAAGAATGGTGTCCTTCGCCAGGACAATTCTCATTTTTTTTGGGGGGAAATCCAGGTTTTTCAGATCGGTATCGTGCAAGATTCAGGCTGTAAATTAAGCTCTAACCATACGGTGCCGAATCGGTTTCAGGTTTGTTGGTGCATGTCGCTCTTTGCAGGGCTGGAGGTTTGGGGGAATTTCCTCCAAATTTTCTGCTCCGCAAGGTCCCAGTAATGGGGGCAGACCATCCTTAAACCAGCCCCATGGCCCTTGCCAGCAATTGGATGGTATGGGTTGCCTCTACCATTGAGCCCCGCTGAAGCAGTCCGCCTGTTATCTGGATGATGCAACCGGGGCATCCTGTTGAAACGATCCCTGCGCCTGAATCCAGTATGCTCCTGATCTTCTTCTCAAGGATACGCTTCGAGGTGTCCCGGTGGGTAATTCCGTAAATGCCGCCCGAGCCGCAGCATGTCCCGGGGTCCTCCATTTCCGCAAACTCGTCACACACAATTTTCAACAGTGCCCTGGGTTCTTCCCTGATTCCCTGGCCCCGGTTCAGGTGGCATGGGTCGTGGCAGGTAACGGGGCCTGAAAGGTGTGACTTAACGTGGGGTGATATGTTCCCGAGCCCCACATGGTTTACAAGGTACTCGGAAATGTCGAAGGTTCTTTGTGCCGTGTCCGCTGCCATTTCCCCGTAAACGGGATCATCTTGCATCAAGAGGCTATAAACGCTTTTCAACATGTATCCACCTGAAGCACACGGCACTACCACCTTTTTGCCTTCGGCACGTCCCCTGTTCAAGGCCTTGAGATTCATGCGGGCGAGGTTCCCGGCAGCGCCGAAATCGCCTCCTGCATGGGCCGGTGCGCCGCAGCACGCCTGGTCCCCTGGAACGATCACCGATATTCCCAGGCTGTTTAATACCTTCACCACTGAGCCGGCGGTCTGGGTATGAATGAAGTTGGTAAGGCACCCCGTAAAGAAGACCACCGTGTCCCTTGAATCAGGGGCGGGGAAAAACCTTTCCTCCCTGGAGCGAAAGGGGCGGAGGGCCAGCCTTGGCACATGGAGGTCCCTGTCCACGAGGGGGAGGGGAAAGCGGCGCTTGAGCCCGCTTGTTCCGGGGATGCGCCTGAAGAGAAAGGGTTGTAGAAGGGAACCGGTCCTGAAGGCCAGGTTTACCATGCCCCGTCCGGATGCGAGAAGACGGTAGAGCATACGCTTTGGGAGGGGCCGCCCCAGGTCTCGGGCAAGCTCGGCCCTGGCCTCGGTGATGATCCTTGAAACCGGCACTCCGCTCCCGCACCGGGCTTCGCAGGAAAGGCACAGGAGGCACTGCTCCAAGGCCTCACGAAGGGCATCGGTTGGCGGCAATTCTCCCGCCCCAAGGGCATCCACCAGGGCCAGTTTCCCCCGGGCCACGTATTTTTCTTCCCCGAGTTCATTAAACACCGGGCACACGCTGCGGCACTCCCCGCACTTGGTACACTTCAGGAGTAAGGCCCCAAGACCGGCCAGGCCTTGCCCCTGCCCGGATTCCTTGACGGAGTTTTCATGAGGCATGGCTGCCGGCCTCCTCCCCGGGGAAGATCTTTCCAGGGTTGAAAATTCCGTCAGGATCGAGCAAGTGTTTTACGGTTTCCATTAGATGGAGGGTCGGTTGATCCAGGTTCCAGCCGATTTCTTTTCTCTTGATCGATCCTATTCCGTGCTCCGCAGCAATGCGGCCTTCAAGATCCACTGCGGCACGCAGGATGTCGTGCCTTGCACGGCCAAGTCGCGGGGAATCAGTCGCCGTTTCGTCCTTGGGAACATAGCTTATATGAAGGTTCCCGTCTCCAACGTGACCGAAACAGGCCAGCAGGAGACCGTGGGAGCGGCGGATCTGCTCCATGGTCTCAATCATGGCGGGTATGGAAGCGATGGGAACCGATACGTCCTCCTCTTCCCATCTCGGGCGGAGTCTTCTGAGGGCGTTATGGATGGATCTGCGGGAACGCCAAAGAACATCCCGTTCCGATTCACTTGCCGCCGTTTGGATCTCCATGGCCCCCTGTTCCTTACAGACACGGTGCACTTCCCCCATCTCCTCGTTCACCGCTGACCTCCTCCCGTCCACCTCTATAAGGAGAACGGCCTCGGCGTTTTCAGGGAAACCCGATTCAAGATATTTGCTTACGACCTCGATGCACACCCTGTCCATGAATTCCAGGGTGGAGGGGACAACGCGGCTCTTGAAAAGGCGGGGAACGGTTTCCGCGGCCTTTGACATGGATGGAAACAGGGCCAGTAACGTTCGCCTTGCTTCTGGCAGGGGCAGGAGCCTCAGAATGGCCCTGGTAATGATCCCCAGGGTTCCTTCAGAACCCACGAACAGGGTGGTAAGATCATAACCCACCACGTCTTTCAGGCACTTTGATCCCGTGTGGATCACCTCCCCCGAGGCAAGCACCACCTCCAGCCCCATGACATAATTGCGGGTGACACCGTATTTTACGGCCCGCATTCCTCCGGCGTTTTCCGCAATATTGCCGCCGATGGTGGAAAAGGACCCGCTGGCCGGATCAGGGGGGTAGAACAGACCCTCCCTTTCGACCGCAGCCTGAAGTTCGGCCGTGACGACCCCGGGCTCTACTTCGGCCAGGAGATTTCCGGGATCGATCCGGATGATGCGGTCTAAACAGCTCATGTCAAGGACCATTCCGCTGGAAGGTGCGACGGCCCCGCCGGTAAGTCCGCTCCCCGCCCCCCGGGCCGTGATGGGGATCCCGAAGCGGGCCGCTATTTTGACTATTTCAGGTACATCCTCCCTGGTGCGCGGAAACAGGACCGCTTCCGGTATTGCCCTGGTGCCCGAAGCGTCAAAGGCGTAAGTTATACGGTCTTCAAGGGCCGTTTTTAGATTGGATGGGCCAAGAAGGTCTGAAAGAAGTCTTATAGCCTCCGGATTCATCTCAACCCTTTCTTATAGGATCGGAAGGGTTGTGCCTCCGTGGGTAAGCACGCCGATTTTCCGACCCTCGTATCGTTCAAGGACAATGTTTATGGCCATTTCAAGGGATGCAAAGTATTCCATCCCCATGGTCCGGGCCTCCCTTTCCGTTATACCCGGGGATACGACAGCCACCCTGATCCGTTCTTTCATCCGGCATACGGCTACGGCCTCGGCCGCTGCCGCGGGGCTTTCAACCTCGCCCAGGTTCAAGGCGTCCAAGAGTTCCTCCAGACCCATCCCCATGTACTGTGCAAACAGGGGATGGGGACCGATTCCCTCAGGACAGGCTGCGGCCAGGATCAGGGTGCCCTTGTCTTCAGTCATCATGGCTCCGCTTGCAAGGGCCTTGGTGGCCTGCCACAGGTCGATTTCATAGGGACAGGCGCTTGCGATCACCACCGGGTATTTCCGTTCAAACGGTACCCCGTAAACTTCCATGGCATATTTAATCCCTGCGCGGTGAGCCCGGCAGGCGTCCCCTGCAACACACCGGTACAGGGCGTTTCCATGGGTAAGAACCGCGTTCACGATAAAGTCCAGGGGAATATGTTCCGAGACGAATGCCTCCAGGTCAATACGAAGGGGAGACTCCACCACCCCGAGCTGGTTCGTGGTGATGGGAGCCGTTCTTGCGTGGAAGGCCTCTATGGTTTCGGCACTGCACACGCCCGGAAAAATGATCTTGCCTCCGCCCCCGTAACCCACGTCCTGATGAGGGACGATCATACCCAGTCCGATACGGATATCGGCCTCGGCCACGGTTCTATTGACACGGACCGGAATCCCCATGGGAGATGTGCCGATTGAGACCATCTGGGCCTCATCCCTGGCAGGCACGTTAACGACCGGATAGAGGCGGGCGACCTCAGGACCGATCTTATACAGGACTTCTTCTTCCGTCATGGGCCGGTGGGTTCCGAGGGCGATTACGATAGTGATATCCGCAGGAGGGATTCCGGCTGATGTCAACAGGTTCAGCACGGGGGGCAGCATAAGGGCGGTGGGTGTTTTGCGGGTAATGTCGTCAATAATGACCGCCGCTTTCCGCCCGGGGCGCAGGAGCTTTTCAAGGGGAGGGGTTCCTATGGGCCGCGCAAGGGCCGATTCGATCTCGCCCACGGGGTCCGGGGCGGGGGGCACCCGGCGGGGGCCTACAACGGCACCCAGACAACCCTCGGGGATCTCCACCGATACCGTTTTTCCTCCGAATGGAATTTCAACCGTCGGCAAGTTCTATTCCACCCCTCCCCGCAACTGTTCAGTTCCGGGCCGTATCCAGAGACAGACCGGGTATCTCCAGTTTCTTGCTCACAAATCGCAGGATCAGGGAAGCAATCCCTACCAGGATGAGATATATGACCGCGACACCGATATAAGTTTGAATGGGAATGAAGTAGCGACTTGAGAGGATCTTGGCCCGGCCCATCAGATCGGGGATTGCGATCAGAAACACGACGGCCGTATACTTGATTATGGCGATCATTTCGTTGGACCATGCAGGCAGTACGAGCCGCAGGGCCTGGGGCAGGATTATGTGCCGCACCGCCTTCAACTGGCTCATTCCTATGGCCCGTGCGGCCTTCATCTGGCCCCCGGCCACGGCCTGAATGGCCCCTCTGAAATACTCGGCCTGGTAGGCACCGCTGTTAAGGCCCAGGGTCAGATATGCGGCGGTGATCCGGGAAAGGGTGAGGCCCAGGTCGGGCAGTCCGTAAAAAACTACGAAAAGCTGGACCAGCAGCGGGGTGCCCCGGAACAGCGTGATATAACCCCTTACAAGGCGTTGCGGCCACGGGCCGCCGTATACGCGGATCAGGGAGACCGGCAACCCGACGGCGAATCCCAGCAACAGGGAACCCATGGCAAGTTGAAGGGTCACACCTGTCCCCCGAAGAAGATCCGGCGCGATGCGTTGTATGACCAGGATGAGTTCGTCCATGTCAGGTTATTGTCCCATTCGGGGAAGGAGAGAAACCTACGCCTTTAGCCGAAGACTTCAGTGTGATTGTCGTAGGAGCTGATAAGCCTGTCTCTACGCATTTTCCATTGGACCCCTTGAACCCTGAACCCTCGGCCCCTGAAGCTATTCCGAGCCTTGCACGCCGCTGCGTCAGGCGTCGTCCGCGGTGGACATTTTACTTAAAAATCTTCTCGTCCGCTCCGAGCGGGGATTATTGAAAAATCGTTCAGGCGGGCCCTCTTCTTCGATACGTCCGTTTTCCATAAAAACGATCCGGTCCGCCACCTCCCGGGCGAATCCCATTTCATGAGAGACTATCAGCATTGTCATGCCTTCCTGGGCGAGTTTCTGCATCACGCCAAGGACTTCGCCGGTAAGTTCCGGGTCAAGGGCTGAAGTCGGTTCATCAAAAAGCATGATGGAAGGGTCCATCCCCAGGGCCCGGGCGATCCCCACCCGCTGCTTTTGTCCGCCCGAAAGCTGGGCAGGGTATTTATCGGCGTGTTCCGCCATTCCCACCCGCTGCAGTTCATACATGCCTTTTTCCCGGGCATCCTCGGCCTTCATTCCCAGGACCTTGGTCATTCCAATCGTGACATTGCCAAGAGCAGTCAAGTGATTGAATAGATTGAAGTCTTGAAACACCATGCCGATGCGCCGCCTTATCTTGTCCACGTCTGCGCCCCTTGAGGTGATCTCCTGATTTTCCAGCCAGATGCGGCCGTCCGTAGGCCTGGTAAGCAGGTTGATACACTGAAGCAGAGTGCTTTTACCCGTTCCGCTGGGACCCACGATGACCACCACTTCCCTGGGCTTGACGGAAAGAGATACACCCTTGATGACTTCAACAGCCCCGAAGGATTTCCGCAATGCCTCAATTTTGAGGATCGTCTGATCGTTCATAATCCGCCCTTTTACGTCAGTATCTTATACCTGCGTTCCAGGATATTGAGCCCCCGGGCTGCCAAAACGGTTATGGCAATGTAAAAGGCGGCCGCGGCACCGAAGGCTATGAAGGGTTCGAGGGTGCGGGCGCTCAACCACTGGGCGCGCCTCAGGATTTCCGGCACGCCTATCACATAGACCAGGGTGGAGTCTTTCAATACAAGGGTTACTTCATTGGACCATGCCGGTATGGCCAGGCGCATGGCCTGGGGCAGGATGATGTTGAGGATGGCCTTCAAGCGGGTCATCCCAATGGCTCGCGCCGCCACCATCTGACCGGGCGGAACGGACATTATCGCCCCTCGAAAAATCTCGGACTGGTATGCACCGCTTGCAAATCCCAGGGCGAAAGCCCCTGAAAAAAACGGGGAAAGGTCTACTATTTCTGCGATCACGAAGTACAGGATGAAGATGATGACAACCACGGGGACTGCCCGAACAACGATGCTATAGACAGCCGCAAGAGAGGAGAGGAGCGGTCCTCCAAATACGCGAAACACCGCCATTACCGTTCCGAGGAGAAATCCGGTGCCAAGGGCGATCACCGTAACCGAAAGAGTCACCCCGAGTCCCGGAATAATATATTTAAAGATCAGCAAGATATGAGACAGCATATCCATGAGGAGTATACTTCCATCCCGGACGGTAAGACAGGGGATGACCCGGCGGGACGGCGTAATGGGAATGGATCCAGACCTGCCGGGCCATCACAGGGTTTTCCCCCGGGTTCGGTTTCCAGCAAGGGTTTACGATCAATCGATGCCCCACTGGGCCTTTTTCCGTTTTATCCAGCCCTCCTTTTTAAGCTGGGTGATGATGCGGTCCAGTTCCGCCTTGAGGCTTGTTTCCCCTTCAGGCAACGCGATGCACTGTCCGGCCTTGATGGTTTCAGTAGTTACGAGGGCGATTTTGAGTTTTTTGTTTTTGGCCACCAAGTCCTTGGCGGGCTTGCTTTGAATGAGCACAAGGTCGATGCGGCCGGCGGCCAAATCCAATCCGGCGTTGTCCACGGGTCTTCGCGGGTCAGGCCCGGTTTTACCAGGTTGTTCATGATCCAGGTTTCCTGGATCGTTCCGGTTTGAACCCCGATTTTTTTGCCTGCGGCATCCAGGGCCTTGGTCATTTTGACATCGGCCTTAGTGGAGGTAATGAAGGCGTCTTTTACGAAATTATATGGAATCGAAAAATCCACCTTTTCATCCCGCTCGGGCGTTCCCTGCATTGCCGCGATGATGAGATCGATTTTTTTCTTTTGAAGGGCCGCGATAAGGGTATCAAAACCCATGTCTTTGATCTTCACCTTCAGGCCCATTCGCTTGCCGACCTCGCGGATGATATCCATATCAAACCCGACGAAATTACCTTTCTTGTCTACGGACTCATAAGGGGGGTAGTCGGCGGAGGTCCCTACGATGATCTCGCCACGCTGTTTGATAACACTCAAATGATCGGCCGCACCCACGGTGCCGATACCGAATCCTGCCACCACAACGGCCGCCACGAGGGCCACAAGCCAGTAAATTTTTAAGCGCTCCATGATGCCTCCTTTCTTCATTCTTTGTTTTTGGGTTGATGATTACAAGGACCTAAATTGAGCGATTTCCGAGTTTTCTGGAGATGCAAGGCGCGCGAGCCACGCCAGAGGCGGGCAGGGATTCAGGAATGAGGCGTACATATCAGTACGCCGCAATGACGGAATCCGAAGCGCCTGTCTGCGTGCCTGCCTGTCCCGTTGGGACGGCAGACAGGCACCGCACAGGCAGGCAACGCAGCAGATCCTGTAAAATCGGAAATCCCGAAGGGTTTCAAAATTTGATGATTTGAA
>JAFDEE010000087.1 GCA_019310525.1 Deltaproteobacteria bacterium
ACATATGCCATGCCCTTGACCTTATAGGTTATGATACCTTATCGGACAATTACCATGTACTCTTTTGATATATCTAAATAAAAGGTCTCATCAAAATTTTGAAACGCTCAGTTTTGGTACAAGCAACAAAAATAGTATGGGAGGTACGACCATGACAGATCATAATTCCACAAACGGCGGTTCTACCAACAAGGCTATCGATCCGGTATGTAGGATGGAGGTGGAACCCGGCCTGACGAAATTTGTTTCCGTTTACCAGGGCCGCAGTTATTGGTTTTGTGCCGAAGCATGTCGAAAGGCGTTCGAGGCAAATCCAAGAAAATATCTGCACAACAACACCCCCCGAAAAAAAGGCTGGTTCGGCCGGTACCTTCAAAGGATTGCAAAGGTCAGCCAAAAAGAGTTTGGTGGTGAGGGGCCGAGATGCCATTGATCGGGGGAGACCGATTCACCGGCCCTGAGAGGAATGCCGTTCCCGGTAGCAGGTGAAACCAGGATGGAGCAAAAAAACTAACAGGCGGGGGTTTTGTGAGCCATGACCGCCCATGACAAACATTTGCGCCTTTTCTCAAGACTGTCTGACAAGGGATCCAGGCATTTGAGCATCCCATTCGAAAGACAAGTAAAGGCGTGGCGGAAAGCCAACAAAAAGATGTCCTGGGGGATACCGGAAGACTCTTTTCGCGAGATCATGAAGCCGCTTCCCCTGACTGAAAAGGACAGGGCTGAAGGGTTTGTTGAAGTGGGCCTCTTTTATGGGTTTGGAGATGACGGAACGGGTCATTCCGATGCTGTCCTCTCGGGAAAGCTGGCCTGGAGCTATGCCGCGAAAAAATGGTGGAAAAAGACGTGGCAGTGCAATTATATTGATTTTAACAGAACGGATAGTATCCGCTTACGCACCGGGGCGCCACCAAGACCAAAAGGTTTTTACTTTGCGAAGGTTCGACTTGGAAATATATTTCAATCTCTTACGGTATCCAGGGCCCGGAAGGCATTCAACAAGGATACCGGCCTCGGTCCAGAAGGGATTCAAATGGTGGTCATCACCCATCCCTTTCTTCAAGATTTGATGAACACCCGGGAAATGCCTTTCATGGCCCTTGCCGATTATGATGTGGCCCCATACGGCTTTAATGACTTTTTCGACGCCGCACAACTTTTTTGCAGCAACGGCGTCCTGGGATTAGGTATTGGAAACGTGGACAACAACTACCCCTTATTCGCGATCCCTACCATTCGCCTCGAAATAGCGCCCGAAGATCCCTCCACCTGAAACCCTTACCCAGCTCCGGGTGAAAACACCCGGCCGAAAAAGAATTTTCAGAATGATATTGCCCTAAAGAAAACCTCATTTCCTTGCAATAAAAAAAACCTCCTGTGATTGCAGGAGGCTATTGATAAAATGGTGCCGAAGGCGAGACTCGAACTCGCACAGGCGTACGCCTACTAGACCCTGAACCTAGCGCGTCTACCAGTTCCGCCACTTCGGCACGAAATAGGTTGATATTTTGAAAGAGATCTTTATATTACTTTTTGACGCATGTCAACCGAATTGTAGGGGGCTGAAGGCCGACATATGGATGTGATCAAGAACCTGGAAGAACTCACCGAACCTTTGCGAAACCCCGTTTTGACGATCGGGAACTTTGACGGGGTTCACAGGGGGCATCTCGCCCTTTTCAACAAAGTGAAGGAAAGGGCTGCAGCCATCGGGGGACAATCGGCCGTCATGACCTTCGAACCCCATCCTCTGAAAATTCTGGACCCGGAGAAAAGCCCCTCTTTGATTACCACCACCAGGCAGAAAATCGAGCTCATTGAGAAAACAGGCATGGATGTCCTTTTCTGCCTCCCCTTTACGCACGAGTTCGCGGCCATCTCCGCCGAATCCTTTGTGCGGGATCTCCTCCTTGGGAAAATCGGGTTGAAGGAGATCGTGGTGGGATATGATTACTCATTCGGGCAGGGTCGCCGGGGAAACATCCGCCTGCTCGAGGATATGGGGGAATCCCTAGGTTTCAAGGTTCATGTAGTAAAACCAGTCCTCATCCAGGATACGCCGGTCTCTAGTACCTCCATCAGGAACCTCCTGAAGGAAGGCCGCCTGGAGGAGGCCCGTGAATTCCTAGGACGGGCTTATCAAGTTGCGGGAACGGTTGTCAAGGGCGCAGGCCGGGGCGGGCCGATTCTGGGCATTCCGACGGCCAACCTGGTGCTTGAGGAAGAATTGACACCCCGGGAAGGGGTATACGCCGTGACCGTTCTTATCGACGGCAAGACCCATTACGGCGTAACCAACATCGGGTACAACCCTACTTTCGGGAACAACACCCTTTCCGTGGAGACGCATATCCTGGACTTCACAGGTGATCTTTTGGGAAAAACCATTAAAGTAAACTTCCTCCACCGCCTCAGAGACGAAAAAACATTCGAATCCGTGGAAAAACTGGCTGATCAAATCACCGCCGACATCCGGCGGGCTAGACACCTTTTCGGAATTGACCTCTCCTCTCAACAAGTCGCCCAAAACCGCTGACTGGAAGCTGTGGGCTGGAATCCTGATCAGCGCCGTCTTCATCTTTCTGGCTTTCCGAAAGGTGGATACGGGTCGGATGTGGATGGTTCTGAAATCCGCGAACCTCTCTTCCATCCTCATGATCGTCGTCTTTACGTTCCTCCAGTACGTGGCACGGGCCTGGCGCTGGGCCATACTTCTGGAGCCCATCCAAACCACCGGGTTCCGGAACCGGATTCAGGCGGTACTAATCGGATTCGCCGCCAACTGTGTATTTCCTGCCAGGCTTGGGGAGTTCATCAGGGCCAATCTCCTCGGGCGAAAGGAAAAGCTCAGCGGGAGTTCGATCCTTGGCACTATTTTGGTGGAAAGGCTTTTCGACGGCTTCACCCTGCTCCTGATTCTCGCCATCGGCCTATCAGGCACAACCTTTACAGGCGAATGGTCTGCTGTGTCCGGCAGCCTCAGGGGTACGGGCTATGCCCTCTTTTTCACCTACCTTCTGGTGATCCTCTTTATCGTTGGGTTTAAATACAAAACCCGGGAGTGTCTCAATCTCCTGGATCGCCTCCTCTTTTTTTTCCCAAAAAAGCTCCGAAAAAAGTCTATCGAAGCCATCCGCAACTTCAGCCTGGGGCTCGTCCTCCTGAGGAGTCCCGTCCACTGGGCCAGAGCCATATTACTTTCCATCCTGGTGTGGACCTTTGGAATTGTACAGATACAATTCACAGAGCTTTCCCTGGGTTTGAATCTCCCCCTGATTGCCGCCTTTCTCGTAATGGCCATGGGATCCTTCGGGGCCATGATCCCTTCCGCCCCGGGATTCATCGGGACCTTTCATCTTGCAGTTCAGTACGCTTTTCTTTTTTACGGGCTGGATAAGGAAGAAGCCCTCTCAGCAGCGATTCTCTGGCACGCGGCCGTGGTTATCCCGACCGTGCTTGCGGGCCTCCTGGCCTTCCTCTCCTCACAGTTCTCGACGGAGCGAACGGAAAAGAAGGAATCGGAGATCCTGGAGAAGGATCGAATCGGGCTATAGGAAAAGAACTTTAAGTTTCCATTCCCATTTTCGGATGCCGCCCCGAGCTTACAAATGCCGTGGAGACATTCCCGCCTATGGATTGAACCATTGAAGAGGCGGATCGCGGCGAAAAAGCATTAAACCCTGGGAAAGGGCTTCGGCCCGTCTGTTTTTTGAAAAAACAGTGGACATTTCCCACCTTTTGCTTTATAAGCATCCCCTCAGGATGGAATGGGTTCGGCTTGTCCCGGATGGGCGTGCCTCTGACAGAGAGGCCCCTGAACCGAAACCGGCGCTTTGCACATGGAGAAGGCCGGCATGAAATGAAGCCGGACAACCGGGTCGAGCCGCCCCGCAAGTGTCTTTCGATACAGGTTTTTTAACCCACCAGCGGGGTCCCATTCACCTCGTCACCCCATGCCCTCTCGGCACACAGCATCAAAGCAAAGAAAGCTAGAAGAATGATGAGCGAGACGTTACTCACCTTTCCAAAGGGTGGAATTCACCCCCCGGAGTATAAGGACCTCACCGATCACTTGCCCATTGAGGATATGCCTCTTCCGGAAGAGGTGGAGATCCTGCTTCACCAGCATTTCGGCGCCCCCTGTACCCCCCTTGTCAAGAAAAAGGCGGAGGTATCGGAGGGGGATCTGATCGGTCGGGTGGAAGCCGGACTTGGGGCCAACGTGCATGCAAGCGTTACCGGCGTGGTGAAGGAAATAGGGCTCTCGGCCCATCCCGTCACCGTCCATTCCCCTTCAATCATCATCAAACGGGACCCTGAAGCCGAGCCCCCCAGTCCCACCCCAGTGGATTGGAGATCCCTTTCAAGGGATGAATTGCTCAATCGGGTCAAAGACGCGGGTATCGTGGGTATCGGGGGAGCTGGATTTCCCACCCATGTCAAGTTGTCTCCCCCGCCCGAGGCCAAGGTTGACACCCTGATCATCAATGGAGCGGAATGCGAGCCTTACCTTACCACGGACCATCGTCTTATGCTGGAACACCCGAAAGAAATCCTGGAGGGCGCCAAGATCATTCTTGCCATCCTGGGAATCGATACCTGCCATATCGGGGTGGAGGCCAACAAGATGGATGCCGTGGAGACCCTTAGGAAAGCGGCAGCGGCGCAAGGTGCAGAGGATTCCCGGATCTCTATCGACGCCCTGAAGGTGAAATACCCCCAGGGTTCAGAAAAGCAACTTATCGAGAGTATTACAGGGCGAAGGGTCCCTGCTTTCGGGCTCCCCTTCGATGTCGGGACCATCGTTCAAAACGTAGGCACCACAAAGGCCGTATACGACGCGGTCGTGCTGAACAAACCCCTCTATGAAAAGGTAATCACCATATCAGGAAAAGGAATCCAGAGGCCGGCAAATCTCCGGGTCAGGATCGGTACCCGGCTTAAGGACATCGTGGATTACCTCGGGGGGACCACCTCTGAGCTTTCCAAGGTCGTGGTTGGGGGACCTATGATGGGATTCGCCATTCCCAACCTGGAGGTTCCCGTTACAAAAACCACCTCCGGGGTCCTTTTCCTGACCGGGGAAGAGATCGACGATCGTTCATACAGCAACTGTATTCGATGCGGATGGTGTCTCGATGCCTGCCCGATGGGACTTGCTCCCAACGAAATCGGGATCTATGTGGAAGCCGGACGCGCTGCTGACACAGCGCATTTCGGCGTCTTCGAATGCTTCGAGTGCGGGTGTTGTGCCTTTGTCTGTCCGGCCAAACGTCCCCTCGTGCAGTTCATCCGTCTGGCCAAGATGAAAGCCAGGAAAGATTAGCAGAATAAACGGGTGGCTCACGATAGAAATCCGGCCCCGACATGGCTGCGGGCTGTACTCTGAAGCGATCAAAAAGAAAAGGCGTTTTTCTGTAAAAAAAACTTTTCCATTAGACCGTGACAAGGAGTGAACCATCGAAGAGTTAGCAAAAGATAACAGGGCCGTGGTTAAGGACGCGCCCCGGTGGGTTGTTTCCATCTCCCCCCATGTGAAAAGCCCGGAATCGGTGGAAAAAATCATGTGGACGGTGGTGGTCTGCCTCCTCCCCCCGCTCATTTTATCGGTGTTCATTTTCGGGTTTCAGACCCTCATCATCACCTTGGTAAGCGTCGGGAGTTGTGTGGCAACCGAGGCGGTCTCACAGAAACTCCTCAAGCGCCCCGTGACCGTTTCGGACGGGAGCGCGGTGATCACCGGATTACTCCTGGCCTATATCATTCCCCCGGGTGTCCCCTATTGGCTCCCTATCCTGGGTTCCGTCATGGCCATTTACGTGGCCAAACACCTTCTGGGAGGACTAGGATACAACATTTTTAACCCGGCGCTCATCGGCCGTGCTTTTCTTGTGGCCACCTTTCCCGTGGCCATGACATCGGCCTGGCTCCAGCCCATCCGGGACGCCTCGGTGTTTAAATACATGGGTTCGGGGATCGACGCCGTTTCCACAGCCACTCCCCTTTACGTACTGAAGCATTACGGGGTTGCAGCGCTTATCGAAAAGTTCGGGTCCATGGGAACGATCTATTCCGACTTCTTCCTGGGCTGGAGACCCGGATGTATAGGGGAAACATCAGGACTCCTGATCCTCCTCGGTGGTCTTTACCTGATATACAAGCGTTACATCACGTGGCACATCCCGGTCTCCGTCATTCTGTCGGTCGGCCTCTTCACCTGGATCTTCGGGGGTGAAAGACTTTTCACGGGCAACCCACTCCTGGCCGTGCTCTCAGGGGGGGTCCTCCTGGGGGCCTTCTTCATGGCTACAGACTACGTCACCTCCCCCAGCAACAGGACCGCTCAGTTGATCTTCGGAGCGGGTGTCGGGGCCCTTACGGTCCTCATCCGTTTGAAGGGCGGATACCCGGAAGGAGTCTGTTACGCCATACTGCTCATGAACCCCCTCACTCCCGCGCTGGAAGGGTGGTTCAAGCCCAAACGGTTCGCCCCGCCGAAAGGTAATGAAAAATGAAGGAAATCCTGCGTATCACTATCGGGTTAACAATCTCCTGTCTGATCGCCGCCCTCGTGATGGGGTTCGTTTTCACCATCACAGACGCGGCCAAGCGGCACAACGAGCACCAGAATGTACAGGAAACCATGCTGGGCCTTTTGGGATACGATGCGGCCCATCCGAAACCATCCGACCTGAATCTTTACACCATATACCGGTACATTATCGGAGAGGGCGACAAGCAGTACCTGGGGTATCTGGTTCCTGTGGTCGAGCAGGGAAAGACACAGCACGAACTCCTGATCATCGACCTGGAGGGGAATTTCGTGGACCGGATCCCTATCCCCCTTACCCAGGATGAAGCGGTGGAGACCTCGAACAGGGACAAGGCCCTCGGCGAGGCCCTTTCCCACTCCAGGACCTTCACTTACGCGGATTCAACCGTCATCGCCACGCGGGGGCACAAGCGTCGGGCCTATATCCTTACTGACGAATTTCCCGGATTCAAGACCTTCGTCAAAGTGATGTTGGCCCTGAAACCCAATTTTGAAATCCTGGGCCTTGAGATCATGGAACACGAAGAAGACCCCGGTCTCGGCGGTGAAATTGAGGAGCCTTATTTTAAGAACCAATTCAGGGGCAAAACCTTTGAAGACATAAAGGCCCTCAAGGTGGTCAAGAAGCCCCTTCCCGAAGAATACCGGAAAGTCCTTGAATATACGAAAGGAAAAGGGCAGTCCCTTTCCAAGGACGAGGTTCGGGAAATCCAGGCCAAGTACCGAAACAAGGAGATTTATGCCATCACCGGGGCCACCATTTCCAGCCGGGCGGTGACGAACGGCGTCAAGAACATAGTCAAAAAATTCGCTTACCGCCTGAAAATCCTGGATTCCGTAATCCAGGGACAGGATATTCCTGTAACATTTTAAAGGAAAGGGCCCCAGTGCCCTGAAAAACGCTGAATCAAATGCGAGGAATGAATCGTGCCGGCAACCACCAAAACCAACGGTCAATTGTTTTGGAACGGGATTCTCAATGAAAACCCTATTTTCAGGCTGGCCCTTTCCATGTGCCCGGCCGTGGGGATCAGCACCACCGTAATGAACGGACTGCTCCTGGGTATAGCGGTACTGTTCGTTCAAGTCTTTTCAAGCTGCACCATAGCCGCCATCAAAAATTACATTCATCCACGAATCCGCATTCCGACCTATACCCTTACCATCGCCACCTGGGTTACTGTCATCGATCTTATGCTGGCGGCTTACGTACCCGCGGCCTACAAGGAAATGGGCATATTCGTGAAACTGATCGTGGCCTTTGCCATCATCACCATGCGACTGGAGACATTCGCCTGCAAAAACACGGTCCAAGCCTCCTTCTGGGACGGTCTGGGAATGGGGCTGGGATTCATGTTCGGGATGATGTCCCTCGGGTTCGTCCGGGAACTCTTAGGCATGGGAACCCTTTTCGGGCATGACATCCTGGGTTTCCGCCCCTTACTTTTCTTCGTCCTTCCGGCCGCTGGATTCTTCACGGTGGGTTTCATGATGGCCTTGTACAATTACATCGAGGCGGTTTACAACCGCAGGAAAAAGGTGAGGACATGATAAGCCTTTCAAACAGGAACCGATTTCCATTTTTCTTACTTTTAGCCCTGGGGCTGGCCCTTCTCTCCGGATGCGGCCCCGAACATCCTTTCATCAAGAAGACTTCTTTCAAGGATACCAGGGAAATTTTGATCGTCTTCGCCGGTCCGGTGGATGAATCCTGGGGGAAAAATCCGGCCAACTATAGTCTCTTTGAGAAGCAGGATCCCGACATCCGCTTGGAAATTCAAGAGGTTTTGCTCTCACCGGACAGGAAATCGGTCATCCTCCGCTTCAAGGAAGACCTCAACCAGGATAAGGCCCATGTCCTGCGCATGAATGACATCCGCTCGGAAGGGCGCTCCCTTGGAACGGCCATTGTGGGCGTTAAGAAGGCCTATATCGGGTATCTTCTCTCCATCCTGATCGGCGCGATGATCATCCATAATTTCGTCTTCACAAAGTACCTGGGGCTGTGCGTGTTCTTCGGGACCTCCCAGAAGAAAAGCACCGCCGTAGGCATGGGCATCACCTTCACGATCGTGATCCTGTTCAGCGCCATGATGTCCTGGTTCCTTTACCAATTCGTACTCAAGCCTTATCACCTTGATTTTCTCCAGATCGTTGTTTTCATCGGTCTGGTCTCATTGTCGGTGCAAGCGGTGGATACCATTTTGAGGAAGGTTAACCCGATGCTATTCAAGGCCTTCGGGGTGTACCTGGTCCTCGTCATTGCGAACTGCATCATCATCGCAGTTCCCCTCATACTGGCGGACAACGAGTACAATGCATGGGAGAGCTTCATGCTGGCCCTCGGGGCGGGCACAGGCTTTCTCATCGCCTTGTTTCTCATGTCCTCCGTGCGGGAGAGACTGGAATTGGCCAAGGTGCCCCCCACCTTCCGAGGGCTCCCCATAGCCTTCGTGACGGCGGGCCTCTTCGCTCTCGCCTTTCTGGGATTTTCCGGGATGACCATTTTTTAGGAACAAACCCCAAGTCGATCGCGGCCATGAAGAGGGACCGCAAAGATTTTTCAACTAAAGGAATTTCAAACATAAAAATTCCTCCTTCTTCCCCCTGTTGGAACTGAATATTTTTTGGGGGGAGGAAAGAAGTAAATACATCCATCAGGGGCCTGCCAGATATCTTACGGCACCCTGAGATAATCTGAGAGGAAAATTCAATGGATCCTGCACTCATCAAGCTCGCCCTCGGCGGATTGGCCGTCCTGGGCTGCATCGGACTCTTTTTTGGGATCGGGCTGGCCCTGGCCGCCCACAAATTCGCGGTAAAGGCCAACCCGAAGGTCGAAGAAGTACTCGAAGTACTCGCCGGGGCCCAGTGAGGAGGCTGTGGCTTCGCCGGGTGCGAAGCCTATGCTGAAGCGGTCGTTAACGAGCCCGATGTCGCGCCTAATCTTTGCTTCCCTGGTAAAGCGGAAGTAGCCTCACTGGTGGCCGAGATCACCGGGAAAAAAATGGCGGCCGTGGAAGATCAGGTGGCGGCCGTTCGGTGCTCCAGGATCGAAGGAAAGGTCTCGATGAAGTATCGTTACATCGGGTACGGCTCCTGCACGGCGGCCAACCTCGCCAATGGCGGGCCCCAAGGGTGTTTCTACGCCTGTATTGGCCTCGGGGAATGCGCCGATGCCTGCCCCTTCGATGCCATCACCATGGTGGAGGGGTTCCCACGGGTCGACCCTGAAGCCTGCGTGGGCTGCGGAACCTGTGTACGCACATGCCCGAAAAACGTCATTGATCTCATCCCCCTCAAGGCGAGGGTCTGGGTCCCTTGCAGCACCAAAGATCCCGGCAAGAAGGTGAAGGGACTGTGTGAGGTGGGCTGCATTACCTGTAAAATGTGCGTCAAGGCCTGCCCAGCCAAGGCCGTGTCCATCGAGGACAACATCGTAAAAATCGATCACCAGAAATGTCTCGAATACGGCTCCGAGTGCGGGGAGGCCTGCGTCGAAAAGTGCCCGAGGAACATCTTCAGGCCCTTTCGACCCGAAAGGCTTCAGATATCTGAAAGCCAGGCAGTTACTGGATAGACACGGGTTGAAATCCCCCTGGACTCAATGATAACAAATGGGTTGCCATCGTTCAGCCGGGATGGTACATTGACTCCCATTCTTTCCTCTGGAGGCAGAAAATGGAAAAAAAGAATCATTTCCCCCTTCGAGGTGGATCTCTGAACCGCAGGTCATTCCTCAAGTTGTCCGGACTGCTCGGAGTGGGGGTGGCCTCTGTCGGCCTATGGCTACGGCGTGACAAGGCGCCGATCACCGCCGAGGCCGTGCGTTTCAATAGGCGTTTGCTTAAGGTATCCGAGACACGGCTGGCCATGGGAACCGTCGTGTCCATGACCCTCCTCCACCCCTCACGGGATAGGGCCCAAGAGGCCATGGGTCGGGCCTTTGAAGAAATCAACCGGTTAACCCGAACCCTGAGCCGTTTTGATGATGCTACTGCCGTCTCACAGCTCAACAAAGAAGGATTCATCAGGGACCTGCCCCCAGAAGTGGCCCACGTCATCTTGAGAGCACTCCGTTATTACCACATCAGCGGGGGCTACTTCGACATCACGGTAAAACCGGTCGTTGACCTGTTCAAGCGCTCCTTTGAGAAAAAACATCCCTCCCTCCCCTCTGAGAATGACCTGCGCCGGGCCCTTAGGCTGGTGGATGCCAGGAAGGTGACCTTGAGGGGCCGTACCATCTCGTTCCAGGAACCAGGAATGGGAATCACCCTGGACGGGATCGCCAAGGGATTCATCGTAGACAGGGCCTCCCGCGTGCTTTCCGATTTCGGTATCCATGACCACCTGATCAATGCGGGAGGAGATATACGGACAAGCGGGAATAAGGCGGGGAAAAGGCCCTGGAGTGTGGCCATCCAGGATCCCTTGAAAAAAGGAAACTACCCGGACATTATCCGTATGAGAGACGGCGCCATTGCAACTTCCGGGAACTATGAAGTTTATTACGACCGGGAGAAGATGTTCCACCACATCGTCGATCCACGGACCGGGTATTCCCCTGAACAGGATACCAGCGTGTCGGTCCTGGCCGACAGGGCCATTGATGCAGACGCCCTCTCAACGGCTGTTTTCGTCATGTCCCCTGAAAAGGGAATCCGGTTCATTGAGGGCATGCCCCGGCGTGAATGCTTTATCGTGACCCGCAGCGGGCGCAAGCTTCACTCAAGCGGCTGGAAAGGCACCCGGGTGTGAAAACCACAGTCTGGGGCCTTTGTAAAACATTCATTTTTTCAAGGTAACCCTTTCGGCCGGGAAGGCCTACGCCCCGTAAGGGGAGACGAAAATTTCAACCATCCCGCTCAGAATACCAAGCGGCAGAGGCACCATACATTGGAGTATTTCGAGGATTAAAATTTGAGTCTGACCTGTCTGCCGTGCCTGCCTGCCCCTTGGAATGGCAGATAGGCCCGGCACAGGCAGGCGCAGAGATTGGGCAAAA
>JAFDEE010000088.1 GCA_019310525.1 Deltaproteobacteria bacterium
CGGCCCTTGAGGCCATCAGCCTTGGCAGTGTAGTGGTCGCCACCAACAGCCTGGGGATCGAAGACATCATCGATGACGGAGAAAACGGACTACTCGTCGAACCGGGAAACCCGCCGGCTCTGGCTGATAAAATCCGCATGGTCCTGGAGGATACTTCCCTGGAGGCGAGGCTTAGGGTGAAGGGTATCGAAAAAAGCAAGATCTTTTCATGGAAAGCGGCGACAGACCAACTGGAAAAACTGCTTTACGGTGGTTCTTAAACCATAGAGGAGTGGGATCCTCAGGGGATCTGACATCTTATACATAAGGATTCCGAAAATGGCTCTCATGGGAAAAATAGCTTACCTGGCGCCGGAGATTCCAGCCCTCTCCGCCACCTTCATCTTTAATGAAATCTTAGGGCTTGAAAAAAGGGGTTTCAAGGTCGTGCCGATCTCCGTCCATCGACCCGGGGATCCGGCCTGGGGAGAAGGGATCCCCGGACTCATGAAGCGGACCTGTTACCTGTACCAGCAATCCCGCGTGATCCCCACGACGGATGTTATCAAATGTTTCATGAAGAACCCCTTCTCCTTCTTCTCAACCTGGAGGATGTTTCTCTCTGACGCTCGGAAGATAGGCCTGAAAACCCGCTTAGGTTTCGGGCTGTTGTATCGTTTCTTCTTCTCCTGCAAGGTTGCCGAGATACTCAAAGGCGAGGGCTGCCGTCACCTTCACGCTCATTTCGCCCATGTCCCGGCGGACATCGCCATGTACGCCTCCGGGCTGGCGGGCATTCCTTTCACTTTTACAGCCCATGCGAATGATCTCTTTCAAAGGGCATGGCTGCTGCGGGAAAAAGTCGCCCGGGCCAAGGCATGTATCACCATTTCCAAATACAACAAAAGATTCCTGATGGCCCAGGGGGCCGAGGGGAGAAAGATACAGGTCGTACGATGCGGGGTCCGGGTGCAGGATCTTTTCCCGAAACGAAAAAGATCTCCTGAATCGCCCTATGTTATCGGCTCATGTGGGAGGCTCGTCGAAAAGAAGGGAATGGATGTTCTCATAAGGGCACTTGGGCTTCTTAAATCAAGAAGCACGAATTTTCGGCTGGAGATCGTGGGTGACGGCCCCCTCAGGGAAGCCTTAGGGGAGATGGCCATCGAGGAGCATATTCGTTCCAGCGTGATCTTCAAAGGCCCCATGTACCACGATGAGGTCCTGGACTGGCTCTCTCGACTGGATCTCTTCGTCCTGGCCTGCCGACGAGACCGCTTTGGGGACCAGGACGGCATTCCGGTAGCCCTTATGGAGGCCATGGCCGCAGGGGTCCCTGTGGTCTCAACAGGGATTTCGGGTATCGGAGAACTGATTGAAGACGGAAAAACCGGCCTTTTGGCCCGGGCGGGAGACCCGGTATCCCTTTATGAGAAGATCCGGTGGATGATGGAGAGCCCTCTTGCAGCCGGGAGGCTGGCCCGGGCGGCAAAACGCCATGTGGGACGGAAATTCAACGAGGATGCCAACCTGAACCGGCTTGCCGTCCTTTTCATGGGATGTGCTTCATGAAGGGAAACAGGGCCGGCATTGTCATCATCTCACCCGTAAAGGACGAGTCGGCCTATATCGGCCGGACCATCCGGTCGGTCCTGAATCAGACTTTCCGGCCCTCGGAGTGGGTGATCGTGGATGACGGTTCCGAGGACGACACGGCACGGCTTGTCCGCGAGATGACCCGGGGTCATGACTGGATCCGGCTCCTGAGAAAACCGGGCAGAAGTGAGCGGGCAGTCGGTCCCGGCGTTGTGGAGGCCTTCTATTTCGGTTACGAACGCATCAGGTGCCGCAATTACGAATACATCTGCAAGATGGACGGGGACCTTTCCTTCGGTTCCACCTATTTTGAACATCTGCTCCGGAAGTTCCGGGAAGACCCTCGTCTTGGGGCGGCCAGCGGAAAACTGTTCTTGTTTAGCGGAGACCATGGCCCGGTCGAGGAGCGCATCATCGATGAAAGCGTCCTGGGAGGACTCTTCCTTGCCAGGAGAAAATGCTTCGAAGATATCGGAGGATTTGTCCGGGAGGTGATGTGGGACGGCATCGCCTTTCATCGCTGCCGCATGGCCGGGTGGCGGACCCGGAGTTTCCGTGACCACGAACTCAGGATCATTCATCACCGCATGATGGGTTCATCCCACCGCAGCGTATTCAACGGTCGCATCAGGTGGGGACGGGGGCAATACTTCATGGGGACCCATCCCCTTTATATACTTGCAAGCGGTTGCTACCGCATGGCTGAAAAGCCTTATATCCTCGGAGGGCTCCTGATCATCGCCGGGTACTTCTTGGGATGGATCAAACGTCATGAAAGATACGGCTATCCGGGTTTTCGGGAATCTCTCAGGACCTGGCAACTTGAAAGGCTGAAACTATGGAAGCATATGGGACGTATGGGAACCCGGCCGAAAACCGATAAAGAGGAACGAACGATCCGTGATGGAAAACTTCTTCCGCAAGCGACTCCCGAACGAATGTCAATAAAGGAGATTTGATGGAGGGATCGAATCACACGGCGGGGACAGGCATGAAACAACTTTCGGTGATTATCATCAGTTACAACACACGCGATATCCTGAAGGAATGTCTTCGCCGCGTCATGGACTACGGGCGGGACCTTGACATGGAAACCATCGTGGTCGACAACGCATCGACCGACGGATCTCCCGTCATGGTCAGGAAAACTTTTCCCGAAGTCACCCTGATCACAAGTCCGAAGAACCTGGGTTTTGCCGCAGGAAACAACCTGGGCCTTAAACGGGCATCAGGTCGCTTTCTGCTTCTCCTCAACTCCGATGCCTACCTTATGCCCGGCGTGCTGCAATCGACCCTCCAGTGGATGAATACCCACCCCCGATGCGGGATACTGGGCGTGAAACTCACGGGAGAGGACGGCTCTCTTCAGCCTTCGGCAAGGAGGCTTCCCAACCCCTTGCGCAAACTGCTTACGATCAGCGGAGCCGCCGCCAGGTTTCCCGAGTCAAGAGTGCTTGGTGAAACCGACCATTCCGCGCAACGGCATGCAAAAACAAGAGAAACGGCCTGGGTGCCGGGGGCCTTTTTCCTGATAAGGAGGGAAGTCGTCGAGGATATCGGATTTCTGGATGAAAGGTATTTCCTTTATTTTGAAGAGATCGATTTCTGCCTGAGGGCCAGGCGGGCCGGGTGGAAAATCTTCTACTATCCCCATGCGAGGGTGATCCACCTGGGCGGGGAGAGCAGTAAGCGCACAAACAAACCTATAAGCCGAAGCGGCTGGCAGTTGATCCGGTACCGGCTGGAGAGCGAATTCCGCTATTACCGAAAGAACTTCGGATGTGTTTACGTTCTGGCTGCTGCAGGGACGGAATTCTTATGGCATTTCCTTGTCTGGACGAGAAACCGTTTGAACGGGATTCGACGGCGGGAAAAAACAGATCGGGCGTACTTTATGATGCGGGCCATTGTCAACACCTTGATCAGGGACCGGTTCGGCCTGGGCGTTTCAGGATAGGAGGAAAGGCAAAAGGATGCCTGAGCGGGGAAAAACAAGAATCAAACCATGGGTACTGATTCTCTCAACGGCCGCCCTGTGTATGATTCTTGCCTCCTGTGCCGGCATCAACCCCCTTCCCGACCCTTCCGGGCAGGAGGGCGGGGGGTTTACCACCCTCCCGGCCTATCGGGACGTTGACTATACCCCGGCCTCCCTTGTTCAAAAGCTCTCAGAAGGGATCGATGAATCCTATCTTATCGGCCCGGGAGACGTCCTGGCCCTGAAGGTCTGGAAGCGGCCCGAAGTATCGGATCCGGAAATCATTGTCGGTCCCGACGGGGCCATCACGGTCGAACGTATAGGGAACATCCGGGCCGGCGGCCGGACCCGGGAAAGCGTGGCCGGGGAGATCAAGAACAAACTGTCCCGGCTGTACCATGACCCGGAAGTCACCCTGATCGTCAGGAAGTACACGAATAACAGGGCCTTTGTTCTGGGCCGGATCGAGAGACCGGGTGTGGTCCACTTCCCCGGGAAAGGGACCCTCCTGGAAGCCCTCTCCCTTGCAGGAGGGCTTCCGGCCAAGCACAGGGGATTTTCCCTGAACCGGTGCGCCATAATCCGGGGAAAAGATCTTGTGATCTGGATCGACCTCAGGGAATTGCTGAACAACGGCAACATGGCCCTGAATGCGAGAATACAAAACAACGATGTGATCTTCATCCCTGAAGACCAGGATGAGATCGTCTATGTCATGGGTGAGGTGCAGCACCCAGGGGCCGTCAGGATCAAGACCCGGCTCTCCTACCTTGAGGCACTGATGATGTCCGGGGGGCCCACCAAAAACGCAAACCTGAAAAAGACCTATCTCCTTCGCTTTGACGGGGACCGCCGCTGGGTCAAAGAGATCGACCTGGACGCCATGCTGAACAAAGGAGACCTTCGAAGCAATTACCAACTGCAAGGAAACGACGTGGTCTATGTGGCGGAAAGGGGCATCAGCCGATTCAACTATGCCCTACAGCAATACCTGCCTGCCCTCCAGGTCTTGAGCCTGTCCACCTCGGTTCTGGAAAACTTCGGCGTGATGCAGGAATTCAGGCGAAAGGCCTTTGGGCAAAAGGGTTTTGTAAATCCGTAACCCCGAGGAGCGCAAGGGAAAACCAGCCGCCGGGACCGCTGGGAAGATCCCCCGGGCTTTTGGAGCGAACATGGTCGACGGAGGAGAGGATACCCGATATCCGGTAACACCGAAAAAACCCTTTGACCTGCTGGAATCCCTGGGCAGGCATTGGCTGAAGATCCTTGTCTTCGGGACCGCCCTCTTCCTTTCCTTTATGCCGCTCTTTCTGGTAAAGGCCAGGCCCTACTATACCGCTACGGGCAAACTCCGGGTGTCTCCCGTCGTACCCACCTTCATCGCCCGTTCCGAGGAGTCTCCCATACTGGGATATTACGGCCGCTATGTTCAAACCCAGGTGGACAGGCTCAAGGACCCCGGGATCATCGAAAAGGCCCTCCTGAGGCTTCCTCCCGGCCTCAGGGCGGCCTTTGTTCCCGGGGGTGCCAGCCTCTCCAGGGCAGCCGAAATCCTTGCCGATCGACTGGAGGTGACCCACAAGCGAGGGACCCATCTGATATTTCTGAAACTGACCGGGGGAACCCCCGAGGGACTCGCCGAGGTGATCAACCGGCTGATGGAGGTCTTTCTCGAGGAGGTTCAGGCCCAAGAAGAAGGTAAGGACCATCGACGCCTCTCCTACCTCAAGGAGGAAAAAAAACGAATCGAGAAACAGATAGCCGCCCAGACCCGCCTGTTCGAGGATGTGGCCAAGGCAGTGGGCACCTCATCTTTCGAAGAGGCATACAACATCCACAATGTGGAGTTTGAAACCCTCCAGAAACAGTATCTGAAGGCCTATAACCTGCGGGTCGAGGCGGAGAATCGCCTCAAAGCGGCCCTTCAAGAGACCGAGGTCGTCTGGGAAGTCCCGCTCGATCCCCTGATCGAGGAGAGGGTCAGTGAAGATCCCGTCCTCCGGCAGATAGACATATACTCCTACAAGAAGATACAAGATCTCGAGGCATCCTTGGAAGGGCTGGAGGAAGGGAACCCGGACCGAAAACACATCGAGGCCAGGATCAAGGAAATCCAGGAGAAGATCAGCCGGATCAAGGACAGGGTCTCGGAGGGGGCCCTTCGGGTCATTTACGGAAAGCGAACGTCCGAATTGCAGGAAAAGATCCTCAAGGCCCGATCCGAGTTCGAAGCGGCCAAGAGGACGGAGGAAGAGATCAAGGAAAAACTCAACCGTGCCCTGGAAGCAAAGACCAGGATTTCATGGAAAATCCATTATGGGAAGCAGATCAAGGGTAAACTCGATCACTTGAAAAACCTATTGAACCGTATCGATGAGCGCATCTATACCCTGACGCTTGAATCCAGGGCCCCGGGTAGAATCGTGCTCGAATCCAGGGCCAAGGTCCCTGATATCCCGACAGGGAGCAATACTAAAAAATTCGCCCTATTATTGTTCGCCATGGCCTTCGGGGGTGTGAGTGTCCTGGGCGTGCTTTATGATCTTCGGGACAATCGGGTTCGGAGCCGGAAAGATGTTCGAAACGCCCTGGGCGCGGATCCCACTTGGCCGATCTCGGATTACAGGCTTACGGGATCGTCCGAGATCCCATTTTCTGAAGTGACCCTCTCCGATCCCCTCAATGTCGTCTCCAAAGCCATACACAGCCTGGCCGCAAGGCTGGACAATGAACGCCGAACCCAAAATGCAAAGATTTTCCTGTTCACAGGTACCGACAACGAGTGCGGAACCACCGAAATCATGCTCAACGCCGCCCACGTCATGACGAAGTTGTGCCCGCGGGGGCTCGTCATCGAGGCGAACTTCAAGGATCCGGATATCAAGGGGATCGTCCGGCCCCGGGAAGTCAAGCCCGGACTCGTGGACATCTTGCTGGGCCGGGCGGAACCCGCTGATTGCATCTTCCGGGACGAAAAAAGGGGACTCGACGTTATTCTCCTTGGGGGACCTCCCACGACCGAGGAGATCGCCTCCATGGAACGCGCCAGGATTCACGGGACTCTCGAAGAGTTGAAAAAGACTTATGATTTCATCTTTCTGGACACGGAACCCCTCCTGGTAAGCGATCTGACCGAGTATCTGGCCCTCAAGGCCGACGTGGCCGCCCTTGTGATCCAGGGGGACCGCAGCCTTTACCGATGCCTTTACGCATCAGGTCGGATACTCATGAAACTCAAGGTTCCCGCTATCGGCGCCGTGCTTAACTGGGGCGGTCCCAGGTGGCGAAGCAGGATCCAGCTTACGGTATCCAGGTTGATCTGGCCTTTTCAGAAAAGGCTGGTCCATCCTCCGGGCGAAGATCTGGAGCGGGTGATTCCGTTGGTGAAGAAAAAACTCCTCTACGACGCATGAACCTTTTCGTTCACATAGCCATGTTCGGATGGATTCCGGTGGTGATCGCTCTGTTTTCGAGGCTCAGGCCCCGCCATGCGGTCATCGTCTCCTTCCTAACCGCATGGCTCTTCCTCCCGAACGCCAGCTATTCCCTGGCGGGGTTGCCGGACTACACCAAGATGTCGGCCACCTGCTGGGGTATTCTGCTCGGTGCCCTGCTGTTTGACAGAAAGCACCTCTTCTCGTTCCGGGTCCGATGGGTGGACCTGCCCATGATCGTCTGGTGTCTCTGCCCGGCGGCATCCTCCCTGAGTAACGGACTGGGTCTTTATGACGGCCTCTCCAGCGCCCTTCGGCAGACCGTGACCTGGGGATTGCCTTACATGACCGGGCGCATCTATTTCAAGGACCTGGAGGGCCTGCGGGAGTTTGCCCTGGGGATCTTCATCGGCGGTCTCATTTACGTTCCCTTGTGCCTGTACGAAATCCGCATGAGCCCACAACTTCACTACATCCTTTACGGTTTTTACCAGCACAGCTTTGTCCAGACGTTCCGTTACGGCGGGTGGCGCCCCATGGTCTTCCTTGAACACGGCCTGATGGTGGGAACCTGGATGGCCGGCGCCTCCCTGATCGGTCTGTGGATCTGGGCCAGCGGAGGAGTTCGGAGATTATTGGGGATCCCGGTGGCCTGCCTGCTCCCCTTGCTCCTCCTTACCACCGTGCTTATCAAGTCCACGGGAGCCCTTTTCCTCCTCGCCCTGGGGACCGCCCTCCTCTTCCTGTCCGCCAGATCGAAAAAACCCCTGCTCGTGTTCTGCCTTGTGGCCGTTCCCGTCCTATACATGACGGTGCGCATTACCGGATCCTGGAGCGGCGGGAACCTGGTTTCCTTTGTTTCCGTCCATATTAACGAGGAAAGGGCGAAATCCCTTGCCTATCGGTTCAGGAACGAAAACCTGCTTACCGAAAAGGCCTTGATTCGTCCCGTGTTCGGATGGGGCGGCTGGGGGAGGTCCAGGGTCTATGACGAACAGGGCAAAGACATCTCGGTGACCGACGGACTCTGGGTGATCGCCCTGGGGACGAACGGCCTGGTGGGATTGGTGTCCCTGACCTCGTCGATCCTGATGCCCCTCTTCGTGGTGATGCGACGTTACCGGGCTGAGGACTGGCTTCATCCCGCCGTGGCGCCCGCCGTGGCCCTTGCCGCCCTGCTCGGTCTTTACATGATCGACAACCTTCCGAACGCCATGGTCAATCCCATTTTCATGGTGGGAGGGGGCGGCATAACCGCGCTTCTTTCGGAATCCCTTCCCTCCCGGGAAGATGTCCCTTCCAGGAGTGAGCCCTTTTCGGAAGAAGCCTTGCTTCAGCCCAGGTTCTTGTAACCTTTTTCAGACGATGGAACACGATAGATGAAGGCAAGGACCCTTTTACAAAAGATGATCAGGCCGGAAGAACATTCCCTGAAAATCCGGGGTATCCGGGCGGCTGCCTGGAGTTTCCTGGCAAAGGGTGTGGAGCACGCCTTCCGTATGGCCGGGAATCTCGTGCTCACGCGCCTGCTTTTTCCCGAGGCCTTCGGGATCATGGCGACGGCCTTGGCGGTCCTGACCGTGATCCACCTGTTCTCCGATACGGGAGTGCGCACCAGTATCATACAAAATCCCCGGGGGGACGAACCTGAATTCCTGAACACGGCCTGGGTCATCTCCCTTTGCCGCGCCGTGCTGCTTTCCATTGCCGTCGCCCTGCTCGCCTGGCCGGTCTCCCATTATTACAACCACCCCGAACTGAAAGGGATCCTCCTGGTCCTGGCGCTCCATCCCTTGATCCTGGGCTTAGAGAATCCTGCCTTCGTCCTTTTCATCAAGCGGTTCCGGGTCGAGAAGCAGGTGCTGGTGGATCTCGGAGCCCAGGTCCTGGGTCTAACGGCCTCCATTGTCCTGGCATATCTGCTTCGCTCCGTGTACGCCCTTGTCGCCAGTCCCCTCCTCTCCTCCCTCAGCAGGGTCGCTGCCTCCTATCTGCTCCAACCCTATAGGCCCCGCCTGGAATGGAACAAAAAGGCATTCGAGGAGCTATTTCATTTCGGGAAGTATATCTTTTTCAATACCATCGTTTCCGCTGCGGTCATGAATTCGGATGTGCTGATGATCGGTAAAATGCTGGACATGGAGACCCTGGGGACTTACAGCATAGGCCGCAATATCGGTCTGATGGTATGGTTGTTTTGTCTTCAAGTCTTCGCCCAGTCTTACCTGCCGGCAGTGAGTACCGTAGCCGGAGATCCGGCCCGGATCAGAAACATATACAGGAAGACCACAGCCTTGGCCCTGGCCTTTGCAGTTCCCGTTTCGATCCTCCTTTCCCTGTTTTCCGGAGACATCATCCGGATGCTTTACGACAGCCGATACGAGAATGCCTCCATCGCCCTTTTCTGGATCAGCGCCAGCGTGATCTTCCGCGTCATCAGCCTGGCCAACAGCAACACCTTCATCGGTACCGGACGGCCCGTCTACGAGACCCTGTCCATGGCGGTGGGACTGGCCGCCCTCTGCCTTTTTATCCCCCTGGGAGCCCGATTCCGGGGACTGGCCGGCGCGGCGGGGGGCATGTTCTGTGGGATGGTGGTCGTCACCGCGGCGGAGAGTGTCTTCATGGTCCAGGGAATCAAGTTCCCCCTCAAGGTCGCCCTCTATCCCTGGATCCAGGCTCTGCTCCTCTCTTTCGCCATGGTGGGACTCTTCAGGTTCGTGAGACCCTGGCTTGCCGGCGGGTCCTTTTTCAATCTGCCCTTCCTGGCGATCATGGGAAGTGCGGGTTTGGTCCTGTCGTTGGGTGTATACGTTCTTTTCCAGGGGCTTCATCCTTTCAGGGACAAAGCGCCGAAGCAATGGGAAGGAGAGCTCTCTCCATCATGAAACAGAATATAAACCCAAATTGTGCGTTAATAATGAAATTGATCTTTATTGCAATATGTTAAAGCATTCTGGCAACACCCTATGGGTGAAGGGTAAAGGGTTAAAAAAATGTTTTCAGGAACAAGAGAAGATTTGAAAATCTATCCCAACTTCAGCAACCCCGGCCTGTGGGTGCTCACGGTCTACAGGTACGGCAGGTGGGCGAGGAACATCCGGATATGGGGAATACGCTGGATCTGCGACCGGATTTACTGGATTCTCCATTCCCTGGTTTCCACATTGACAACAGTACATCTCCCCAGAGAAGTCAAGATCGGAAAGTGCTTCCACATGATCCATCCCATGTCCATCATGATTCACCCCAGGACTGTGATCGGCGACCATGTGGGCATCATGCACGAGGTGACCCTGGGTACGAAAGGGACCCGTGGTGCGCCGGTAATCGGAAACCATGTCTTTATAGGGGCGGGGGCAAAGATCATAGGGGCCGTCCGAATCGGTGACAACGTGGATATCGGGGCCAACGCAGTGGTGTTGAAGGATGTACCCCCGGATTCCCTGGTGGTTGGAAACCCCGGAAGGGTCATCGAGAAGGGTCCCGGGGAACGGGAAGTCCCCCTGAAAACGGAAGGAGAGATTCAAGATGAAGCCTAAGACAATGATCAAAAAAGCGATGGTATGCTGCACCTCCCTGCTGGGCCCGCACCTCCCCGTGATCGCCCAGCAACACTGGATTTGTAAGCATGTGACCCCCCTGATGCTCGATGAACAGATCCTTCCCAACACCCTCGTGGAACGGCCGTTGAAGGGGATGGGAGCCAAAATCCTCTGCAATCCCCACCTTTATACCCATCGGATGCCGTACTGGTGCGGAAGGCTTTACGAAACCGAACTGGAAAACTACCTCCGGCAAAACCTCAACCCTGGAGACACGGTCATCGATGTCGGGTGCAATGCGGGGCACATCTCAGTGCTGGCAGCACACCTGGTCGGCCCCGGGGGCCGGGTGATCGCCTTTGAACCCAACCACGCCTTGGCTGAGCGCGTCATGAACTTCGTGGAAGAGAAAAACCTCTCCCAGATAAAAATTTATAAATTCGCCCTGGGGGGAGAGGAGGCCACAGGAACACTCCATCTCAACAGGGATGATCCCGGATCGAGCACACTGCGTTCCCTGGGGGAAGATTCCGGGGGAGCCCCCGGGGGGTTTGACACTGAACGGTCATGCGAGATCCGAACAGGCGACGAGGTGCTCGGCACCGAGAATCTGCCGGGACGGGTCTTTTTGAAGGTTGACGTGGAAGGGTATGAAACGCAAGTCCTGGAGGGAATGCCGAGGACACTGCGTAGTCAAGTGAGCCATGCAGTTATCGAGGTGACCCCCCGATGGCTGGGAGGAAGGAAAGGCGTATCCGGACTCTTCGGCCTCATGGCGGATGCGGGCCTCAGTCCCCATGTGCTCCAGCCCTCAGGGCGGATCGGACCTCCCCTTAAGGCCGAGTCCATCGATGAACAGGTCAACGTGCTGTTCTTACGAAGGCCGTTGGAGCCATGAAGGATTCTCTTGATCTCCATCCTCCCCGCCCCCGGATATACACAGGCACCTTGTGGGCTTTCGTTTCCGGC